>NZ_VFUI01000030.1:0-47151 GCF_006440535.1 Mesorhizobium sp. B2-5-13
CGATCGACCATCCGAATCATCCCTCTTCATTCCTTACGCACGGAATCACCAACCCGGTTCCGTGCAAAGGCCTCACAGGGGGAGAAGGAAGAATCAGCGCCTCTCAAGCCCGCCTCGAGCCTGCCAGCGGCGCTTCGCGATCGCTCAGCATCCGCGCTTCCGAGCGCACGCGCTGGCGCTCGTCGATGAACGCGGCCTGGATCGAGACCGCGGCGCCCGGCAGCCCGTCGGCGCGGCAGGCCGAGCAGACGATGCGACCCGACAGCGCGGCCAGCGGCGTGTTCCCGTTCACCCCGAAGCGCTTCAACTGATCGGGTCGCCACCACCTGTTGCGGCCGCAATCGGCGCATTCGACCGACAGCGAGGCGACCTGCGCGATCACTGCTTCCCTGCCCGGCAACGCCATCGTTCCTCCGTCCTTTTGTTCGTGATTTGTTCACATATTCCCGTGTTTTGAAGCAGGAGTCGAGTCGCAGTTTTCAAACTCCTCCAAAAGTCTCTCTTCTATGTCTATTTGAGTTATGCTTATATACCTTGCAAATATGAGTCGGCGCGGATTGCACGCGCCAGATCCGGGAGCAAGAATGGATGCCGCCGATTTCGCCCGCGCCTGCGGTTACACCGGCGACAGTCCCGCTTTGCTCGAAGCCTTCGAGGCGATCCGCCGCAACGGCATCGCGCAGGCCCGCCTGGATCATTTCAGGCGCAAGGCCGTCATCGAGGAATTGAAACAAACGGAGCTTCTGTTCCTGGCCGCGATCGGCCCGGCGCTATCGGCGCACGAAGCCGTCGAGGATGCGATCCGGTTCATCGCTGGCTGGCGAAACATGCCGCGCTGGCGCCAGGAAAGGCGCCTGCCCGATCTCGCCAGGGCAAGGCAGCAGCTTCTCATAGCCCGTTTCTTCCGCCGCTACGGCCATGGTTTGTGGGCAAGGCAGGCGGCGTGAGGCTCGACAGCGCCGTTTGCGGGTTTCAGGCGAGGACGTTTTGCAAGCAACGCGGCAGCCGGTGATCCCTTCTCCCACAACAAGGGGAGAAGGAAAAAACTCCCCTCACCGCCTCACCCGTGATTTCAGCCACCGGTCGAACGCCACCGCCAGGATCAGGATGAGCCCGATGACGATGCTTTGCGTGTAGGAAGAGACGTTGTTGAACTGCAGCCCGTTCTGCAGCACGCCGATCAGCGCCGCGCCCACCACCGTGCCACCGACCGAGCCGATGCCGCCGAACAGCGAGGTGCCGCCGATGACGACGGCGGAGATCACCGTCAGCTCGTAGCCGATGCCGGCGACCGCTTCGGAAGAATTCAGCCTCGCCGACAGCACGAAGGCGGCGAGCCCGGCGAAGAAGCCGACGATGACATAGACAGAGACCAGGATGCGGTCGACGCGCAGGCCCGACAGTCGTGCCGCTTCGGCATTGCCGCCGACGGCGTAGACGGCACGGCCATAGCGGGTGTAGCGCAGCACGATGTGGCACAGGATGGCGGCGACGGCGAAGATCAGCGCCGGCACCGGCACCGGGCCGATCAGGCCGGTGCCGAACCAGCGCATCGAGGCGTCGAAGCCGGAGATCGGACCGCCATTGGAAATGGTCAGCGTCAGCCCGCGGAACACCGTCAGCCCGCCCAGCGTGACGACGAAGGGCGGCACTTTCAGCCTTGTGATGGCGACCCCCTGCACGCCGCCAGCGAGCGCACCGACCACGACGGCGGCCAGCAGCGCCGCGAACCAGCCATAGCCCTGCGTGCCTGACGTCGACAGCGACAGCGTGTTGGCGGTGCCGCCCTTGGCCACGACGGCCGCCACCATGCCGCAGAAGGCGAGCAGCGAGCCGACCGACAGATCGATGCCGGCGGTGAGGATGACGAAGGTCATGCCGAGCGCGATCAACCCGGTGATCGATATCTGCCTGGTGATGTTAAACAGGTTGATCGGGTCCATGAAGCTCGGCTTCAGCACGGTGAAGACGACGACCAGCGCCGCCAGGAACAGCAGCGGCCCGAAGCTCATCAAAAGCCGGGCGATCGTCACGCCGCCACGCTGGTTCTGTTCCTCGGCGATGCTCATCGTGCCTGCCCTTCCGCATCCTGTGCCGGCGCGTCCTGTCGCGGCGTATCCTGCCTGTCGAGCGCCATCAATTCCATCAGCTTTTCCTCGTTTGCCTCGACGCCCGGCATCTGCCCGGTGATGCGCCCCTTGCGCATGGTGACGATGCGGTCCGACACCGCCAGCACTTCGGGCAGTTCGGACGAGATCATCATCACCGCGATGCCGCGCGCCGCCAGTTGCACCAGGATCTGGTGCACTTCCGCCTTGGCGCCGACATCGACGCCGCGCGTCGGCTCGTCGACGATCAGCACTTTCGGGTCGCGCGCCAGCCAGCGCGCCAGGATCACCTTCTGCTGGTTGCCGCCCGACAGGCCTTCGATCGCCTGTTCGGCCGACGCCATGCGAATCGACAGCATCTTCCTGAACCCCGACAGCGCGTCGCGCTCGCGCCGCTCGGCCATGAAGCCGAAGCCGTTGCTGAAACGCCCAAGCGAGGCGACCGAGAAATTCGGCAGGATACCAAGCGCGGCAAAGATCGCCTGGTGCTTGCGGTCCTCCGGCACCAGGCCGATGCCGAGCGCGATGGCGTCGGCCGGCGAAGCAGGCGCGATTTCCCTGCCGTCGAGCGTGATCGTTCCCGCAGCGATCCGGTCGGCGCCGAAAATGGCGCGCGCCAGCTCGGTGCGGCCTGAGCCGACGAGACCGGCGACGCCGAGGATCTCGCCGGCCTTGAGGTCTATGTCGACGCCGTCGAGCACGATGGCATGCGGCGCCTCGGGGTCGCGCACGGTGCGCAAGCCGCGCACGGAAAGCACGACATCGCCAGCCACCGCGCGTTGCGCCGGCCGCGCGTAAAGCTCGGAGGCGGCGCGCCCGACCATCTTCTCGATGATGGCGGGCAGCTTGATCGGCCCGCCCTGACGGTCGAGATGCCCCGCCAGCCTGCCGTCGCGCAGCACGGTCATGCGATCGCAGATGGCGGATGCCTCTTCCAGCCGGTGGGTGACGAACATGATCGCGACATGGTCCTTGCGCAGCCGGTCCATGATCGACAGCAGGCGCTGCACCTCTGTCTCGGTCAGCGCCGAAGTCGGCTCGTCCATGATGATCAGGCGGCTTTTCAAAGACAATGCACGGGCGATCTCGACCAGCTGCTGTTCGGCCACCGACAGCGCCGACACCGGCGTCATCGGGTCGATGGAGAGACCGACGCGGGCAATGATGGCGCGGGAATCCTGCTCCATCTTGCGCCAGCTCACCAGTCCGAGCGGGCCGGTCGGCGCGCGGCCAATGAAAATGTTCTCCGCCACCGTCAGCGTCGGGATCAGGCTGAGCTCCTGGTAGATGGTGACGATGCCGTGCCGCTTGGCATCCTGCGGGCTCGCCGGCTGGTAGTCGGCGCCGTCGAAGGTGATGCAGCCGCCGGAAGGCGGCATGACACCGGACAGGATTTTCAAGAGCGTCGATTTTCCCGCGCCGTTCTCCCCAAGCAGGCCGAGGATTTCGCCACGGCGGACATCGAGCGAGACATCGCTCAGCGCGGTGACGCCGGCGAAATGCTTGGTGACGCCCTCGACGGCAAGCAGGACCGGGGATGCGGCCTCAACTAAAGGCAAAGACTTCTCCTTGTTGCCACCCCTAGATTAGCCAGGTTGCGCTTGAACGCCCCCCTCTGTCCTGCCGGACAGAGGGGGGCGCTGTCCCGCCGGCTTATCAATCGAAGCTGACTGCCCTACTTCGTCTCGTTCAGCCTCTCCGCCTTGTCGAGATTGTCCTTGCCGATGACGATGGGCGTCAGCAGCACCAGCTTCTCCTTCGGCTCGGTCTTGTCCTTGGCGTAGGCGACCGCGATCTGCACGGCGGTGCGCGACTGCTTGCCGGGGAACTGTTCGACCGTGCCGGCGAGCTTGCCGTCGCGGACGGCGACCAGCGCTTCCGGCAGCGCATCGAAGCCGTAGATCTTGACGTCGCTGAAGTTGCGCGCGGCACACGCTTCGAGCGCGCCCAGCGCCATATCGTCATTGGCGCAGATGATGGCGTCCGGCTTGCCGTTGGCGGCAAGGCCGGCTTCCGTCACCGTCAGCGCCTCGGCGCGGGCGAAGTTGGCGGTTTGCTCATAGATGATCTGGTACTTGTCCTTCAGCGGATCGAGCACATTGTGCACGCCCTTGTTGCGGTCGATCGCGGGACCCGCGCCCGGCTGGCCCTGCAGGTGGAACAGCTTGGCGCCATTGGGGAATGCCGCAACCACGGCCTGGGCTTCCGCCTCGCCGCCCTTGACGTTGTCGGCGCCGACATGGGCAAGGATGCCCTGGACACCGTCGACGCGGCGGTCGATCGTCACCACGGGAACCCCGGCCTTGACCGCTTCCTCGATGGCTGGCGCCAGCGCGTTGACGTCGAGCGGCGAGATGACGATCGCGTTGACCTTCTGCACCAGGGCCGCCTCGATGTCGGCGGTCTGCTTGGTGGCCGAGTTCTGGCCGTCGCTCTCGGTCAGGTTGACGCCTTGCGCCTGCGCTTCGGCCTTGATCTCGTTCAGCATGTGCACGAAGAACGGAAAGCCGAGACTGGGCACCGAGCCGAGAATGGTCAGTTTGTCCGCGGCGAAAGCCGAGCGTGCGGCCAGCATCATGGCGCCCGCGGCCACGGACGTCATCAGGAATTCGCGTCTGTTCATGGGTTCCTCCTCCACAGAAGCGCACGTCCCTAAAAACCGGGACCGGTTTCAGGAAGGATCACGCGCCGGTTAAAGTGTTGGAGCATCCTCCTTGCGCCAAGAACGCATGCCGCTCCAGCTGACCGCCTAAATTCCTCCGATCGGCGTCAACAAGAGAATGCTAACCCAGGGTCAACCGTTTGTGCAACATCGATATAACAGAGCCGGACAGCGACTTGTCGGAATTGTCCGAAACTTTGGACTCTTCGGTCCGAAGGCCTTCTACGTCAGGAACGCCAAGGAGCGGCTCCAGAGCTGCGCGGCCGCCGTTGCATCGTAGTCGGGCAGTGCCGGGTCGGAAAAATAATGTCCCGCGTTTGGATAGCGGAAAACCTGCACATCCGCTCGCGCTGCCTCCGCATTTTCCTGCCAGGCGCGAATGTCCGGCTCCGGGAAAGTGGATCGGTGTCCGCGACATGCAGTTGGATCGGCAAGCCGGGTCGTGTGTTGGCAGGCACGGTCGCCAACCCATGCAACAGCAGAACACCCGCTGCCAGCGGCCGCGACGCCCAGAATTCCGCCACCACGCCGGCGCCCATCGAGATGCCCGCCAGCACCGCATCGCCCGGCGTCGAGGCAAGAGCCTCTCGCGCCTTCAGGCATATGGCATCCCAACCGATCCGCGCCTTGATCGCGAACCCTTCGTCGAGATCGTCCGTCGCCGCACCCTGATAAAGGTCTGGCAGTGCGACCGCATGGCCGCAGGCGCGAAGGCGTTCCGCAAGATGACGCTCGATCGGGCGAAGGCCAAGAACCGAGTGAAACAGGATCATGTTCGCCATGCGCCGGCCCATAGTCACGTAGATCCAGTCATTTTACCTGCCGGGGCTTGCAGCCTCAAGGCACACCGCATCGGCTTCCATTTTCCCGGTACGGCACTACCTTTGGGGCGGCCAAGCCGACGAAATGGAGACAGCATATGAAGCCGCGCATCATCTGCCATATGCTTGCCTCGCTCGATGGCAGCCTTCATCCGAGCCGCTACACCGAAAGCCCCGACGGCAGCCGGGCGGAGTGGTCGGGCCTCTATGAGCAGATCCACAACGACCTCGAAGGTGATGCCTGGATCGTCGGCCGCGTCACCATGGCCGAGATGAGCAAGGCCGCCGCGCATCCGCCCGCGCATGTGGGCAAGGTCGAGCGGCCGCATCATTTCGCGCGGCGCGACGCGGGCAGCTTTGCCGTGGCGCTCGATGCCTCGGGCAAGCTGCACTTCGCCAAACCCGACATCGGCGGCGACCATGTCGTGGTGCTGCTCGGGCATGATATCGAGGACAGCCATCTGGCCGAGCTCGCCGGCGACGGCGTGTCATATATCGTGTCGCGAACGCCCGGCATCGATCTCGCCGCCATGCTGGACGTGCTTGCCCGTGAGCTCGGCATTCGCCGCCTGCTGCTCGAAGGCGGCGCCGGCATCAACGGCTCCTTCCTGGCGGCGGGGCTGGTCGATGAGCTCAGCCTACTGATTGCCCCCGCGCTCGACGCGCGGGCGGCAAACCAGGGCTTTGTCGAGTTCGGTGAAAGCGGCCTTGCCGGCAAGATGCGGTTGTCGCTCACGGATTGCAAAGCCCTCGCGCATGGGCTCGTCCATTTGCGCTACGCCGTCACCCCTGGCTAAGGCCGCCTCTTACGCGCGTCAGTATCGCATGGCGTCGAGGTCGGCGATCAGCGTCGGCCCGGTCGGATGCCAGCCGAGCCGCGCCTGGGTCAGCGCGCTGGAGGCCGGCAGGTCCATGGGGGCGAACATCGCTATCCAGCCGAAATGCTCCGCCGCCTTTTCAGGCGCGATCGAAACGGCCGGCAGGTTCAGCCCCCGGCCAAGCGCCTCGGCGATCGCGCGGACCTCGACGCCTTCCTCGCCGACCGCGTGATAACGCGCACCCGGCTGCCGCTTTTCCACTGCAAGACGGTAGAGGCGCGCCGCGTCGACGAGATGGCCCGCCGCAAAGCGATTGCAGCCTTCACCGACATAGGCCGAGACGCCTTTCTGGCGCGCGATTTCGATGAGCGGCGAGATCAGCCCCTGCTTGACCGTGTTATGGACCTGCGGCAGCCGCATCACAGACACGTTGATGCCCGCCTCCAGCAGAGCATTCCCGGCGAGTTCGGAGGCGACGCGCGGATTGGGATGGCTGGGGTTGAAGACGTCCTCGACCGCCAACTGGCCATGGCCGGGGGCGCCCATGCCGGTGCCCGACGTGATCACCAGCGGCCGGTCGGAGCCGGCGAGTGCCTGGCCGAGTGCCGCGATGACGCGCCTATCCTTTTCGCAATTCTCGGCGAACCTCGAAAAATCATGGTCGAAGGCCGTGTGGATCACCGCTTCCGCCTTCGCCGCGCCGTCGCGCAGGCCCTCGGGATCCTCGAGGGTTCCGCGATACACCTCCACGCCCGCGGCGGCCAACGCCTCGGCGCCGGCATCCGAACGAGTGACGCCGATTACCTGATGGCCAGCCTGAAGAAGTTCGGGGACAATCGCCGAACCGATGAAGCCGGTGGCGCCGGTAAGAAAGATACGCATGCAAAATCTCCCGCACAGTTGCCCGCGCAGTATCGCTGGTCTATTATTCCATTAAAGTAGTGACCTTATCATGGTATAATGACTAACAGGATGCCCAACAATTCCGCCGGTTCGCTCGCAGCTTTTCTGAAGGACCGGCGCACCCGGCTGGATCCCTCGTCGTTCGGCTTCTCGGGACGCAGGCGCACGCCGGGACTGCGCCGGGAAGAGGTCGCCCAGCGCGCCAACATCAGCCCGACCTGGTACACATGGCTTGAACAGGGCCGCGGCGGCGCGCCTTCGGCCGACGTGCTGAACCGGATCGCCAAGGGACTGCTGCTGACCGAGGCCGAGCGCGAACATCTTTTCATGCTGGGGCTGGGGCGTCCGCCCGAGGTCCGCTACATCGGCGCCGACGGCGTCAGCCCCAGGCTGCAGCGCCTTATCGACACGCTCGAGGCAAGCCCGGCCTTGATCAAGACGGCGACCTGGGATGTCGTCGCCTGGAACCGCGCCGCGCAAATCGTGATGACCGACTACAGCACCTTGCCCCCGGGTCAGCGCAACATCCTGCGTTTCATGTTCCTGAGCCCCACTATCCGCGCCAAGCAGCACGATTGGGAGAACCTCGCCCGCTTCGTGGTCGGCGCGTTCCGGGCCGACGCGGCACGCGCCGGCGCGGTGTCCGAGGTCGCCCAGCTCGTGGACGAGCTTTGCAGCGCCAGTCCCGAGTTTGCCGCCCTGTGGCGGGAACACGACGTGCTCAGCCATGGCGACGGGACAAAGCGCCTGAAGCATCCCGAGCTCGGCGACATCGAGCTCGAATATTCGGCCTTCGCGGTCGACGGCCGGCCGGATCTGAGCCTGACCGTCTACAACCCGGTGGACGGCAAGGTCGCCGACCGAATTCGCGCGCTGGCCCGGCGCCGCGAACTGCAGGAGGCGGACCCATCGTAATGATGCAGGATTGGCAGGCGCGAGATCGGCAACGACCCGCGCCAATTCTGATTGCTCGGGCAACGCATTTTGCGTAGCCGGCCCGCCACCAGCCGGGCGGCGGGCCGGCGCGGCTACTCGATGATCTTGACGATCTTGCGGGTGCCCGGATCCACGACCACCGTCCGGTTGTCAATCACGGTGTAGCGATATTTGACGTTGGGAACTTCGTGGAGTTCAACGGTATCTGGCAAAGCCGTGCCGACATTGAGTTCCACGCCGGGAACCTTGACCGAAGCCAGCGGCTGCTTCTTCACATATTCCTTGATCACAGTTTCCTGCTCGGGCTGGATGACGACGTCCTCGGCGGCGGCCGCGCCGACACCTGCGAGCAACAGAACCGCGGCTACGGCGGCAAGATTCTTTTTCATCAGTTCCTCCATATGAAATCCACGCAGCTACAACATTGTCACCGCGCTGCCGATCGAACTTCAGGCGGGATTGAATGTTCCAGGATTGGGCTTCGGTCCGGCCTGCCCCAGACTTAGGTCCCATCTCAAAACGCAATGGTCCTGCCGGAGCCGCCGCCGGGAACGACCATCTTTCGCGCTCGTTGTTCGCTGCAAGGTCACCGGCAGGTAGCGGGCGAAAGTTGGACTGCGACCGCGCGTGTTTTTTTCGAATTGGCGCAGCTAACGTCCCTTCCTGCGCCAACAGGGTTCGCCCGCTGCTTCCATGCGGTGGGCGAACCCTGAATTCCCTGGTTCGGGCCGAGATGTGAGGAGATCCTGATGTTCAGCGACAAGGAAACCCGACTTATGGAGGCGGCGCTGTTGATGGCGGTCCCGTTATCGGCCCTGATCGCCGTCCTGCTCGTCAGCTTTACCGTGAGCTGGTAGCGGCCCTTGTCGTTTTTCACTGGCAATCGTGGCGCCGAGCTGAGGCGATGGGACAGCGGATGCGTCCATACAATCCCTGTCTAACGGATCTCGGCGTGCTTCCGTCACCCCGCGGATCGGGCTTAACCGTTGCCGAGGAATCAACGCTCGCCGCTGCCCGCGGAAATCGCGGTCTGTTCATGATGCTTCAGGAGAGGCAGCCCGGCCTGCCTTGGCGGAGGGCTCGGTACGTTGCGAGCAGGCCGGGCCATGCTCCGGCTGCCATCATTGGTGGAGGCTCGGCCGGTGCGCAGGCAGGTTGTGCCTTTATCGTTCGACCCGCAACTCGGACTGAAGTCCGAAGTATCAGGCGCATTGGTCCCACACGTTGAACATAGTCCGCTGGTGCTCGTTGCCCATTGCAGGTGCGTGATTTGGAGGAGAGATAATGCAGCTTGGTGAGATCATCGCCAATACCTTGGCCATCCTCTTGCTGGTTTGTTTTCTCGCCAGCACGTTCTTCCTTTTCGGAAAGCCATTGTGGCCGGAGCAGCATGCCCGCATGGTCATCATCCCGGCGGTCGACAGGATGACGACAGCCTCGACTGCGCCCAATGGCACACCTGTCCTGCCGGACACTTTCGACACCAGCCTTGCCCATCCAAGGCCGTCCTGAAGGCCGTCAAGGGCGCGCGCGGCAGCGAATGCAGCTGCGCGCGAACAGCCGGAACCAAAACGACCGGCAACGGTTTCCCACCTGAAGGGACCGTAACCACGGAAACAGCAGTAATGGAACTTCTGACCTTGGAACTGGCCAGGGCAAGGCAGCGACTTAACCGAGCGGAACTCGCCCTCGAACGTGCAAACGCGATGCTGGACGAGGACTGTGGCGTTGGTATCAATCTGAGGCTTTGTGACAGGATACGATCGGCGCAACAACGCGTCGGCGAGGCGAAGGCTCGTCTTGTGAAGCTCGATCCCGCCAGCGCAGATTCAGTTCACAGCGGTTGAAGGTGCCTGGCCTGATCCTCATTCAGGCAATCGCCAGCTCAGCCTCGATCCAAACTCTACCGGCAACCCGGCCCCCAGGATTTGGGAAGGCTCAAGTCTTGCGCCGCGAACCGGTCGAGCGTTGGCCGCTGAGGTGCGGACGCCAGCCATGCACCCGGTCCCGCCCCGCGGCCTTGGCGCCGTAGAGCGCCTCGTCGGCGCGGCTCAGAAGATCGGCGATCTCGATGGCGGCGGCGGCCTCGAAGGTGCTGACACCGATGCTGACGGTGACGATGCCTTTTTCGCTGCCGGCATGCCCGATAGCGAGGCCGCGCACCTTGCTCCTGAGGTTTTCGGCGATGACGAAGGCCCCATGCGCGTCGGTCTCGGGCAGGATGAGCCCGAACTCCTCGCCGCCATAGGGGGCGGCGGCGTCTGCCGGCCGGCGGGCTGCCGCCTCGATGCAGTGGCTGACGACGCGCACGCACTCGCCTGCCGGATGGCCGTAATGGTCGTTGAACCGCTTGAACAGTCAACGTCGATGATGAGCAGGCTGAGCGGCATTGCGTTGCGGCTGGCGCGGGCGAATTGGCGCGCCAGCGCTTCGTCGAAGGCGCGCCGCGTCAACAGTTCGGTCAGGCCGTCGCGGTGCGCCAGGAGGTTCAGCTTCTCATTGGCGGCCATCAGTTCGGCCTCGACCTGCTTGGCCTCGGCGATGTCGGAAAACATGCTGAGGCTTCCGCCATCGCCGGTCGGCCGGGTGCGCACATCGAGCCAGCGCCCGTCGGCAAGCCGGACCTGACGGTGACTGACAAGTTTCTGCGAGGCCATGATGCCGGCGATCCACTCCTCGAGAGCGTCCGGCGGCGTGACGCCTTCGCCGCGCGCCGCCGAAGCGCGCAAGATGTCGCGGTAGTCGGCACCCGGCACGATATCGGTCCGGGATCACCCCCACCGCATCCCACCGACAAAATCGATGAAAGCCCGCAGCGGCGCTGGCGTCAGGCGGCGGCCGGGATAGTAGAGGAACGGGCCTGAAAATTCCTGCCACCAGGGCTCCAGCACCGGCTCCAGCCGGCCGTCGTCGAAATAGGGGCGCAGCCAGTCCTCGAACAGCGAGACGATGCCGCCGCCGGCGACCGCCACCTCGAGCGCAAGCGCCATTGCCGTACCGGTGCTGACCAGCAGCGGGCCGGTTGGGTCGACGCTCACCACCTCACCGTCGCGTTCGAACTCCCAGGGCGGCGTGAAGCCGCTGGCGAAGCGACCGCGCAGGCAGGCATGATCGAGCAGGTCGCGTGGATGGCCGGGCCGGCCGTGCCGGTCGAGATAGGCCGTAGCGGCGGCGGTGGCGAAGCGCTGCCGGCGCGGGCCGATCGGCACGGCGATCATGTCCTGCTCCAGCCGCTCGCCATAGCGGATGCCGGCGTCGCAACCGCTCGCCAGTATGTCGACGAAACTGTCCTCGGCGGTCACTTCCAGCCGGATGTCGGGATAGGCGGCGAGGAAAGGCGGCAAAAGGCGCGGCAGCACCAGTTTCGCCGCGACGACCGGCACGTTGAGCCGCAGCGTGCCGGTCGGGCGGCCGCGAAAACCGTTGACCACGTCGAGCGCCGCATCGACTTCGCCGAGCGCGGGGCCGAGCCGCTCGAGCAGGCGCGCGCCGGCTTCGGTCGGCGCCACGCTGCGCGTGGTGCGGTTGAGGAGCCGCACGCCGAGCGCGCTCTCCAGCCGCCGCACCGTCTCGCTGAGGCTGGAGGCACTGACGCTGCCAACCCGGGCTGCCTCGCGGAAGCCGCCGGCGCGCGCCACCGCCATGAACGCCTGGAGGTCGCCCAGATCCGCCGCCATTGTTCGCCTTTCCGCACAGGCCGTGCTGATTGCACCATATTATCGTTCAGGTGCGCGTTGTCTATATCTGGCTGACCCAAAGGAGATGACACCATGACCGACATCAGCAAGGCCGGAACTTTCAAACTCGGCGACCGCACCGTGAAGCGCCTCGGCTACGGCGCCATGCAACTGGCCGGACCGGGCGTCTTCGGCCCGCCAAAGGACCGCGACGCCGCACTCGCCGTTCTGCGCGAGGCCATTGCCAGCGGCGTCGACCACATCGACACCAGCGATTTCTACGGCCCGCACGTCACCAACCAGATCATCCGCGAGGCGCTGCACCCCTACCCCGCCAACCTCACCATCGTGACCAAGATCAGTGCCAAGCGCGGGGCGGATGCATCGTGGATCCCCGCAATGTCACCGCAGGAGCTGACGCAGGCCGTACACGACAATCTGCGCAATCTCGGGCTGGATGTGCTCGAGGTCGTCAACCTGCGCTCCATGCATGGGATACACGGACCCGCCGAAGGATCGCTCGAGCCGCAGCTCGACACGCTCGCGGAACTGCAGCGCCAGGGCCTTGTGCGCCATATCGGCCTGAGCAATGTCACGCGCAAACAGATCGCGCAGGGGCGCGGCATGGTCGACATCGTCTGCGTGCAGAACCAATACAACATCGCGCATCGCCAGGATGACGCGCTGATCGACGAGCTTGCCGCCGACGGCATCGCCTATGTGCCGTTCTTCCCGCTCGGCGGTTTCACGCCGCTGCAGTCGAGCACGCTTGCCAACGTCGCGCAAAAACTTGGCGCGACACCCATGCAGGTGGCGCTCGCCTGGCTGTTGCAGCGCTCCCCCAACATCCTGCTCATCCCGGGCACCTCGTCGGTCGGGCATCTCAGGGAGAATCTGGCGGCGGCCGAGCTGAAGCTGCCGGTCGATGTGATCCAGGTCTTGAACGGCATCGCGGCCGAGAAGGCAGCCGCCTGAGGCGGTCGCGGCAGAGAGAGCCGACATTCGAGCTTCCGATCTACCCCCTCGTGGGGGTGAGGAGTGGTCCGCGAAGCGGACGGGAAGCCAATTGCTTGGCTTTCCGAACGACGAACGCCCGGAGCGATAGCGTAGGGTCGGGTCCGGCAGGACAGAGGGGCGCGCCGTGGAGCGCGGCGGTGCCGAAACCCACCTCGCCCGGCTTGCGAAGCCGGCGCCGCCCGTGCCATCAGTCGGCCTGAGCGACACCGGCATTACGGCCATGACACCAAGGCACACACACCACACCGGCAGGCCGGCGAGCGCTGGCGTCAGCCTGAACCGCGCGCTGTCAAAACTCGGCCTGTGTTCGCGCACGCAGGCGCAGGTGCTGATCGCGGCGGGCCGCGTGCGTGTCGGCGGCAAGGTGGTGCGTGACGCGGCGTTGCGCGTCGACATGAGCCGCGACCGCATCGTCGTCGATGGCGAAGCGGTCGTTGCCGAGCGCAAGGTCTATCTGATGCTCAACAAGCCGCGCGGGCTCGTCACCACCCGCGATGATCCGCTCGAGCGCGACACCGTCTATGCCTGTCTCGAAGGGCTCGATTTGCCTTATGTCTCGCCGGTCGGCCGCCTCGACAAGGCGAGCGAAGGCCTGCTGTTGATGACCAACGACACACGCTTCGCCAACCGGCTGATGGACCCGGCCTCGCATCTGCCCAGGACCTATCACGTGCAGGTCGCCACGGTGCCGGATGAAACGACGCTGGACGAGCTGCGCACTGGCGTCACCGTCGACGGCGAGACCCTGACCGCCAACGCGATCAAGCTTTTGCGCAGCGGCGGCCGAACCGCCTGGCTGGAAATCGTGCTCGACGAAGGCAAGAACCGCCACATCCGGCGTCTGCTTGCCGCCCACGGCATCGAGGTCAAGCGCCTCATCCGCATCGCCATCGGCGGCCTGCCGCTCGGCAACCTCGCCAAGGGCACGGCGCGGCATTTGACGGCGGAGGAACTGGCGTTGCTGGCGGAGTGAGCGTTCCTTTGCGTTGCTGGCCTTTTCGGCGGGTGACGGCCGGACAATGCCTCAAAAAATTCTCGTCACCACCGATGATTTCCACCCGCCTCCGCTGTCCTGATCATTAGGCGCCGGAATCCTCCGGGCCGGAAAGCGAGGTGATCCATGGGATCGTTGAAAGGTCAAAATGTCGTCGTGGTCGGAGGCAGCCGGGGCGTCGGCCGCTCCATCGTGGAAGCCGCGCTGAGCGAGGGAGCAACCGTGCTCGCCGTCGCCCGGGGCGCGGACGCTTTGAAGGAACTTTCCTGGGAGGCGTCGGGCGTAAGGACGCTGGCCGCGGACGCCACGCGGGAGGCCGCGCCAGAGGCAGTGTTCGCGGCGCTCGAACCGGACGTGCTGGTGATCTGCGCCGGTGCCTTCGCCCCGTCGGCACCGATTCAGGACCAGAGCTGGGACGAGTTCTCGGCCAATTGGGAAATGGACGTCAAGGCGTCCTTCCTGTTCTGCCGGGCGGCGCTGCGCGGCGGGCTGAAGCCCGGCAGCCGCGTGGTGCTGATCTCCAGCGGCGCTGCATTCAGCGGCGGCCCGCCGAATTCCGGTGGCTACTCCGGCGCCAAGCGCATGCAGTTGTTCCTCGCCGCCCATAGCCAAAAGGAAGCCGACCGGCTTGGCCTTGGCCTGCGCTTCATGGCGCTGGCGCCGATGCGCATCATGGCCGGCACCGGCGTCGGCCAGCGCGGCATATCGAGCGTTTCGGCCTATCTCGGCATCAGCCCGGCGGATTTCCTGGCCAGCATGACCGATATGCAGACGCCCGCCGATGTCGCCAGTGCCGTGGTCGCGCTCGCTGCCGGCAAGATGCAGGGCACCGGCTTCACGGTGAGCGGCAGCGGCCTTGCGGCGGCGGCGTGAGGCGCGCAGGATGGCCCGAAATCATCATGGCGAGCTCGAAATGACAGACGCCCCTGCCGGGCCATCCGGCCGGCCGGTCCTCGACCGGCCCGCCTTCGAGCGCCTGACCATCGCCCACCGCCGCGAACTCAAGCTGCACTGCTACCGCATGATGGGCTCGCTCCACGAGGCCGACGACCTCGTCCAGGACACTTTCCTGAAAGCATGGCGCGGCCGCTCGCAATTCGACGGCCACGGCTCGCCGCGTGGCTGGCTCTACGCCATTGCCACCAACAGCTGCCTCAACGCGATCAAGGCAAGGTCGTCGACGCGCCGCATTCTCGAAGAGCCGGCACGGCCGCCGACCGAAGGCCGCGCCGCTGCTGGCCCAGCCGCCGAACTAACCTGGCTGGAGCCCTATCCCGACGCCGAGCTGCCGGATCTCGCCGACGGCGAACCGGGCCCCGAAGCGCGTTACGAAACCCGCGAGGCCGTCCGGCTTGCCTTCGTCGCGGCGATCCAGCTTCTGCCGCCCAGGCAGCGCGCCGCGCTCCTGCTTTGCGACGTGCTCGGCTGGTCGGCGCTGGAGGCGGCGCAATTGCTGGGCGGCTCTACGGCGTCGATCAACAGCGCCCTGCAGCGGGCGCGCGCCACACTCGGCGAACGCTTTCCCAAGGGGCGGCCACTGCAGCGCGCGCGGCCGAGCGCCGACGAGGACCTGCTGCTCGAACGCTATATCAGGACCTGGGATGCCGCCAATCTCGACGGCTTCATCGAACTCCTGCGCGAGGATGCCACCTACCACATGCCGCCCTGGCACGACTGGTACCAGGGCCGCCAGGCGATCCACGGTTTCTTCGACACCGTGTGGAACAATTTCGCCGGTTACCGCGCGGTGGCGACAAGGGCCAATGGCCAGCCCGCTGTGGCGATCTATGCGCAGCGCCATCAGGATGCCGCGTGGCGCGCGCAATCGCTGCACGTCATCGAGCCGGCCGACGGCCAGATCGCCGCGCTGACGGTCTATGTCCGCCCGCTCGGACCCGATTTGTTCGCAGCCTTCGGCCTGCCGCCGGTCTGGTCCGAGCCGCAAGCGCGGCCATCGCAACCCATCTCCTGACAGAAAGCTGGCAGGAGACCTGGTCTATGGATCGGTCGGGAGCCGGTCGCGGCTTCGAGATCAAGGAGCCAATGCGATGAATTTCGTCTCTGTCCGCATCATCACATCAGATGTCCAGCGCCTCGTGCGCTTCTACGGCGAGATCACCGGCATGCCGGTGACGGTATACACGGAAGACTTCGCCGAACTGGCGACACCGGCCTGCACGCTGGCGATCGGCAGCACGCGCACTTTGATGCTGTTCGGCGGCGACATCGCCCGTCCCGCCGACAACCACACGGCCATCCTCGAATTCCGCGTCGGCGACGTCGATGCCGAATTCGCCCGGCTGTCGGACCTTATCAAGAACACGATCGTGCAGCAGCCCACCACCATGCCCTGGGGCAACCGCTCGCTGCTGTTCCGCGACCCCGACGGCAATCTGGTGAATTTCTTCCAGCCCGTCACCGCCGAGGCGATCAGGAAGTTCGAGAGGTAGAGAGCAGCCCAGCATCCGGAATTAGCCGAGGCTCTCCGCGTTCGTCATACCAGTGCGAAGCAGCCGCGAAGCGGCGTCGCGGAGACCCTGGTATCCATGCCGTGACAGCAATCGGGGGATGCAGCGGAACAGGATCGGCACCGTGGAGACGCCTTGAGTTCGCGGCATGGATCCCTTGGGCTGCGGAGCAGCTCCAGGGGTCTGCGCCGCGTCGCTACGCTCCTTGCTCCGCCCTGGATGACGAAGTGACGGGCGCTTCCGCGCTGAGCAGGCACCGCTGCACCCCTATTTCAGGTTCCACTTGCGCACAACCGGCTCGCCGAGGTCATGCTCGTAGCCGAGCACGCTGATGCTGGCCGTGTCGAGCACGAACAGCGCGCCGCCTTCCGGCGGCAGGCCGAGCCAGCGGGCGGCGAGCACGCGCAGGAAATGCGCGCTGGAAAAGATCAGTATGTCGGCGTTGGCCCTGCGCAGGCGCTCGATGATCCTGTCGGCACGGGCGCCGACATCGGCCGCCATCTCGCCTTGCGGGCAGCCATCGCGAAACACGTTCCAGCCCGGCCGCTCGGCCAGGATTTCTTTCGTCGTGCGCCCTTCATAGGCGCCGTAATCCCACTCCTGCAGGTCGTCCACCTTGACGCTTGTCGCGCCAAAGCCGGCAAGCACGCTGGTGTTGTAGGCGCGTTGCGAAGGGCTTGACCAAACCGCGGAAAACGACAAGCCTTTGAGCCGCTCCGCGACGCCGCGCGCGGCCGCCTCGCCGGCCGGCGTCAGCGGCATGTCGGTGCGCCCGGTATGCTGTCCCGAAAGGCTCCATGCCGTCTCGCCATGCCGGACCAGATGGATCTGCGGAAACGCGTTGCTCATGGGATGCCCTTCGATGTCGGCGGCACCTTAGAGGACGGTTTCGCAAAGGGGAATCCGGCCGGCGAAATTGTGCCATGCCTCTTCTCGACAGATTGGCGCTGAGGGGCGGCGCCGAGGCCGACGGTCGGCCGCTCCGACAACAAGCACCGATATTGGGCCACATCTCTGGCCCTGATCCCCGCCGCATTGGCTCAATGAATGAGCGCGGGGGCATAACTACCTCTGTTGGATAGTCATCAGGCATCACAGGTCGGATCATCATGTACAAACATCTGCTCATCGCCACCGACGGCTCGGAACTGGCCGACAAGGGCGTTGCCCATGGCCTCACGCTGGCCAAGGGCATCGGCGCCGCCGTCACCTTCATCACCGTTTCGGAACAATTCCCGATCTTCGCCTGGGGCGGCGCCATGGCCGGCTACGTCGCCGGCGATGAGCTGGCCGTCTACCAGGAAGAAGCGCGCCGCTACGGCAAGGAAGTGCTCGACAAGTGCAAGGCATCGGCCGACGCCGCCGGCGTGTCCGCCAAGCTGGTCCATGTCGAGGACAACCGACCCGCCGAAGCGATCCTGGACCTGTCCAAGGCGCAAGGTTGCGACCTGATCGTCATGGCCTCGCATGGCCGCCGCGGGCTGGGCAGGCTGCTTCTGGGCAGCCAGACGGCGGAAGTGCTGTCCTACACCGAGATCCCGGTGCTCGTGGTGCGGTAGCGGCCGCAACTCGGTATCTTCAAAATGGCGCCCTCGGTCAGCGCTGCTTGGCGGGTTCATTCGCCAGGGCATATTCAACCCGTGGCGGATGCCCGAAAAGCTGTTTGTAGGCGCGACTGAAGGCGGCCTCGGACTCGTAGCCGATGCGCAAGCCGATCTCGCCCACGCGCGCGTCTCGCCTGGCCAGCAGGTCCCGGGCCAGGCCTAGGCGCCATTCATTCTGATAGCGCAGCGGCGAGCGCCCGACGAGCGCGGCGAAGCGCTCGCAGAAGCTCGAACGCGACATGCCCGCCTTGTCGGCCAGTTCATTGATGCTCCACCGCTGCAGCGGCCTTTCGTGGATGGCTTTCAGTGATCGGGCGATGCGTGCATCCGAAAGCCCGCCGAGCCAGCCCGTGGCATGTCCTTCATGGACCCAACTGCGCAAGGTGCGGATGACCATGAGGTCGATGATGCGGGAAATCATCAAGGCCGCGCCGGGCTGGGCGTCGCTGGTTTCGATCATCAGGAACGGCAGCATTCCGTCTATCCATCCTGCCCCCTGGGCACGTCCGATATGGATGGATTGCGGCAAGGCAAAGATCATCCCCCGAAGACTATCCGGATCGAACCAGAAGCGGCAGGTGACGATCGCCACCTGCGCACGCGACGCCACCAGCCGCGACCCACCGGGACCGCGAGGCAGGAGCACGAGGTCGCCGGCCTCGATGACGACAGGGGCCTGATCCTCGCTCTCCATGTGCAGCGCGCCGGCTGTCACCACGACGATATGGGCTTGCCCTTCGTCGAGATCGAGTTGTTCCGCCTTTGCCAGCGAACGCGAAAAAACCTGGTCCCCGGTAAGCCTGATCTGCGCCAGCACATGCGACAGGAGATCGCCGGTAACGTGGGATGCTCCATCCGGAAGAATGGACAAATTTTCAGGCGATTCCGTCATGGATGCGGTCAGCCGGTTCCCCTACATTCCTAACGACGATAGCGCATTTCGTGCTGATTATGCGCTGTTTTTACCTTGGATTAAAGCCGTTCCCGCAAGCAAAGCCGCGAGCATGAGCTGTTCCAATCATCCAACCTGAGGACATGATCCCAGTCGATCAAGCGGGTCAACTCGCCGCCCTCGGGCCATTCCAACCAGCAAGACAGGACGTTCCAATGAGCACTCAAACACTCCAGGCACCCGACGCCGCATCGCAATGGCTGAAGTCATATTATTTCCTGCGGGCAGGCTTTTCGGTGGCCTGGGTAGCGGCCGCCTTTACCCTTGGCAAAAGCGCGCCGCCGGTCGCGGCGGTACTGCTGGTCGCCTACCCCGCATGGGACGCGATCGCCAATAGTCTGGATGCGCAGCGCAGCGGTGGACTGAAGGCCAATTCCAGCCAGGCGCTCAACGCGGCGGTCAGCACGATCACGGCCATCGCGGTCTTCATCGCTCTTGGACAGGGCCCGCACGCGGTCCTGGCGGTGTTCGGGGCGTGGGCCGTTCTCTCCGGCTTGTTCCAGCTTGCGACCGGTGTGCGCCGTTGGCGAGCCGGCGCGCAATGGGCGATGGTGCTGAGCGGTGCGCAGTCGGCGCTTGCCGGCGGCTTCTTCATCAAACAGGCAATCGGCACCGCGACGCCGGGCATCACCGATATCGCGCCCTATGCCGCGTTCGGCGCCTTCTATTTTCTCGTCTCGGCGATATGGCTGAGCGTCATGCAGGCACGCAAGCCCACCGCTTGATCCCGTGCTGGGCCTGGCCGAAACACTCGCAAGACCGTTTGCGGCCCGGCCCTTTTTAGCCCCGCAGCACAGCCTCCAGCGCGAGATAGGCACCCAGCACCAGCAAGCCGGCGAAGAACACCGTGCGAAAGGTCCCGACGCTCATCCTCTGGCGCAGCGCCTGGCCGATGAACATGCCGGCCAGCGCCGGCGCCAGGGCCAGGACCGACCCCGCCAGTTGCGCCGTCGGCGATACCAGTGCGCCGGTCGTGAATAGTCCGAAGCCAAGGGCCAAGGTCGATACGGTGAAGGACAGGCCGAGCGCCTGGATGAGGTCCTCTTTCTCCAGCCGCAACGATTGCAGATAAGGCACCGCGGGAATGACGAAGACGCCGGTGGCGCCGGTGACCAGTCCGGTCGCCACACCGACCAGCGGCGATATCCAAGCCTCATGGCGCGGCGGCGTGGTGAAGCCGGCCTTGGCCAGGCCGACCAGTGCATAGAGCACCAGCGCGGCGCCAAGCCCGGCCGAGGCCATCATCGTGTGCGCGCCGGTCAGCAGGCCGGCGCCGGTCACGGTGCCGATGACGACGCCGGCCATCATCATCCACAGGCGTTTGCACAAGCCGCCGAAGGACGGACCGGTGAACAACTGCCAGAGATTGGTGACCAGCGACGGGATCAACAGCAGAGCGGCGGCCTGCGCCGGCGGCATGGTCACCGCCAGCAGGCCCATCGCCACGGTCGGCAACCCCATGCCGACAACGCCCTTGACGAAGCCGGCAGCGAGGAAGACGGCGCCGATGAAGGCTATGGCCCCGCTCAGCATGGATGGACTTTGGGCACGCCGGGTTCCTTCAGTCGTGCAGCAACATGTCCGTCGCCTCGGCTTCCGGTTTTGCCGTTACGGCGTCGCGGCTGACGGAAGCCGCCGTCACCGCGCATCCCCGCACGCCAGACTGCATTTGCGCAGTGGCAAGCGAGGCCACCGCGAGCGCCAGCACGATCGCCGCGCTTTCAAGAATCCCGAGGCCTTGCCGGCCTGATGTTTTTTCACGCATCACACATCTCCACCGCAAATGATTTGACTGAGATGCACGCCGCCCACAATGTGGAAGTTGCGCTGCCAGCCTTCGGCCAGCACGAAGGCTGAAACGACGCGATACGATTTGCAGGAGCGAAAAAATGCGCTTCGACCTCACCGATCTCCGGCTGTTCCTGCTGGTGGCCGAACGCGGCAGCATCACGCGTGGCGCCGAACTCGCCGGCCTCGCCCTCGCCTCGGCAAGCGCGCGCATCAAGGGCATGGAGGAAAGCCTGGGCGCGCCGCTTCTGGAGCGGCTGCGCCGCGGCGTGGTGCCGACGGCGGCCGGACAGGCGCTGCTCCACCATGCGCGCGCGGTGCAGAACCAGATCGAGGCCATGGCCGGCGAGCTCTGCGCTTATGCCACTGGCCTGCGCGCCCGCGTGCGGCTGATGGCCAATACGGCGGCGACCAGTGAACTGCTGCGCGACACACTGCCGGCCTTCCTGGCCGCGCACCCCCGGATCGACGTCGACCTCGACGAACGCCCCAGCCATGAGATCGCCGAGGCGGTGGCGAACGGTGCGGCCGATCTCGGCATCGCCGCGACCTGGGCCGGTCTTTCGCATCTCGAGCAGAAGCCGTTTTTCGTCGACCGGCTCGTGGTGATCATCGCGCGGACCCAGCCCAGCCTCGAAAGCCGTACCGCCGCCCTTGCCGACATTCTCGGTGAAGCCTTCGTCGGCTTGAGCGCCGGCCATCCCTTGCAGGAGCACATAGCCCGCCAGGCCGCCAGGCTCGGCGGCCACCTGCACTTCCGCATCCGCGTGCCAGGCCTCGACAATGTCTGCCGGCTGGTCTCGCAAGGCGCCGGCATCGCCATCGTGCCCGAAAGTGCCGCGCGCCGCGCCGCCCGCACGCTGCGCAGCCTGCGGCTCACCGATGACTGGGCCACGCGCCAGCTCAATCTGTGCGCCCGCAGCTTCGAAGCGCTGACGCCGCAGGCGAAGCTGCTGGCGGCGGCGCTGGTGTGAGGTCAAGCCGCACCGGCCTGGTCATACCACTTCCAACACCTTGCCCGTGTCGTGCTGGCGCACGAAATCGACGCGGGCGCCGTCCCAGTGATAACTGTAGTGGCGGCCCTGGACCGGGACACCGACGACGTCGGGCCAGAAGATGCCGATGCACTCTCCTTCCGCCATGCGCACGCTGTTCCACACCAGCCCATCGCTGCCGGCGGCCCGCAACGCCCGCCCTTCCGCCTGCGACGCGGCGTAGTCGTCCGGGTCGAGCACGCCGGGCACGGCGTTGACGTCGTCGAGGTCGCGGTCGACGCTGCCGATCAGCACGCGGAAATCGGCCGTCCAGCCGGGCGCCTCATTGGTGGCGCGCATGAATTTCTGGTGATGGTGGATGGTTTCGGCCAGCGCCACGTCCTCGCTGTCGCCGGCATAATAGATACCGTAGCTGCCGTCCGAGAAGCGGCCGGGCCGTAAGGTCGAGCAATGCACGAAAGGCGCCATGACGAAACTGGCGCCGGGACCCGAAACACGCCTTGCGGCCGGCACCTTGCCGAGATCGCCGAGCTCGAGCCGGATGCGCGGATTGGTCTTCTCCTCGACGGCGGCCAGCGCCTCCCAGTCGCGCGGGTCTGCGATGTCCTCGAACAAGTCGATCGGCGGATGGATGGAGCGGATGATGCGATAGGTCTGGGGCCAGTGGACGCGGCGCCGGACCGCAAGCCCACTCACCATGCACCACGCTCCGCGTCGAGCCATTCGCGCATCGCCGCGAGATCGGCGATGTCGCCGCGCAGCATCAGGTCGAGCGCGGATTGCCCGCCGAAGGCGGCATTGGGCTTGCGGATCCAGGCATAGCCGCGTGCCGGCTCGGTGAAGAGATAGCGCAGCCCCTTATGGATGCCCATCAGATGGGCCATGCGGGTGCGCAGGTCGCGGTCGATCCGGCCGATGCCGCCTTCCTTCCACCGTGCCCAGGTTCGCGCCGAGATGCCGCCAAGCAGGACACAGGCCTCGAAGTCGGTGAGATTCCAGGCCTTGAACAGATTGACCGTGGTCCGCGCCAAGGCGCCCGCCTCTTCATCCGAAATTGCGCTGCCAACCGTGGCCGGTGTGGTGACGATGGACTGAAGCTGCATGTTTAGACCTCGCTAATGGCATATATATAGCACGTATCTGCCAATTGGCAAGGATAAGCCATCAGGACTTCGGTTCCTCGCCCCATGAAATAGGGCGAGGAAATCTGGCGCCCGCGCCTATTCCGCCGCCTCATACCCCGCAATGCCCTTGATCTCGAGGAAATCCTCCAGCCCGTATTCGGCGTATTCGCGGCCATTGCCCGACTGCTTGTAGCCGCCGAAGGGCAGGCCGGCATCCCATTGGGGATAGTTGATGTAGACGTTGCCCGAGCGCATGCGCGCGGCCACGTCACGGGCCTTCTGCAGGTCCTTGGCCTGGATGTAGGAGGCAAGGCCATAGACGGTGTCGTTGGCCTGTTCGACTGCCTGTTCGACCGTGTCGTAGGGCAGGATCGACAGCACCGGCCCAAAAACCTCTTCGCGCGCGATGCGCATGTCGTGGGTGACGTCGGCGAAAACGGTCGGCCTGACATAGTAGCCGCGGTTGAGTTCGGCAGGGCGTCCGGGGCCGCCGGCGACCAGTGTCGCACCCTCGTCGATGCCGCTCTGGATCAGGTCCTGGATCTTGTCGAACTGGACCTGGCTGACGACAGGGCCGAGCTTGGTGTTGGCGCCATCGGCCGGGCCGACGGTGAACTTTTCAGCCGCCACCCTGGCATATCCGGCGGCCTCGTCGTGGCGGTCGCGCGGCACGAACATGCGCGTCGGCGCGTTGCAGGACTGGCCACTGTTGCTGAAGCAGCCGGCGACGCCCTTGCTGACGGCGGTGGCGAGATCGACATCCGGGAACAGGATGTTGGCCGACTTGCCGCCAAGCTCCTGATGCACGCGCTTGACGGTGTCCGCGGCTGCCTTGGCCACCAATATGCCGGCTCGGGTCGAACCGGTGAACGACATCATGTCGATGTCGGGATGGCTGGACAGCGCCTGGCCGACGCCAGGGCCATCGCCGTTGACGAGGTTGAACACGCCCTTCGGCACGCCGGCCTCGTCGATGATCTCGGCGAAGATGATGGCGTTGAGCGGCGCGATTTCCGACGGCTTCAGCACCATGGTGCAGCCGGCGGCGAGTGCCGGACCGACCTTGCAGGTGATCTGGTTCAGCGGCCAGTTCCAGGGCGTGATCAGGCCGACGACGCCGATCGGCTCCTTGACCACCAGATGGTTGCCCTTGACGTGGCGGAACTGGAAATTCTTCAGCGTCTCGGCCATCTTGGTCAGATGCGCCAGGCCGATGCCGACCTGGCTGTCGAGCGCCATCTGGCGCGGCGCGCCCATCTCGCGCGACACGGCCAGCGCCAGGCCCTTGCTGCGCTTCTTGTAGACGTCGATGACGCGGCTGAGGATGTCGAGGCGCTCCTCGACCGAGGTGAAGCCATAAGTGTCGAAGGCGCGCTTGGCAGCGGCCACCGCCTTGTCGACATCGGCCTTGGAGCCGAGCGAGATCTGCGCGAAGACATCCTCATTCGACGGATCGACGACGTCGAGCGTGTTAGGCACGACGGGATCGACCCATGCGCCATCGATATAGAACTGCAGATTGTGTGACATGGGTTTCTCCTGGAGTGTGCCGCATGGCCGGGCGGGCCGTCATATCGGGCGCGAAATAACAATGCGCAAACGGCGCTGTCAAACGCAACCCCCGAAGCGGTTGAGCCTGCGCGCCAATCGTTGATCAACGGCCGGCGATGAGCGGACTATAGCAGCGTATGCCCGGCTTCGCGCAGAAAGCCTTTCGCCGCGGGCTCGTCCGCCGCTTTCACCAGCAGGTGGTCGCCATCGAATGTCGATACCAGGAAGATGCCCAAACCGTTTTCCGACAGCGGCTTTATGACCGACAGCACAATGCCGGTTTCGTCGAACGCAAAGGGGCCCTGCAATTTGAAGGCGACCCAGTCGAGATCATGCTTGACGGCATCCGGCACGCGATCCTGGAGGCAGGTGATCGAGAGCTCGTCATCGGTTCTGGTGATGCTGACGAAGCCCGGTCGGTCCGTCCAGGCGGGAATGCCGTCACCGGCTTGAAGCCGCGAAATCGCATAGAGGCCAGTGAGTTGCTTAAGCTTGATCCTGGCAGTCATCCTCACGCTCCGATTGGCGGGCATCCAACTGGCCGCTTGCTCATATAGACCGTCGTTCCGTTCATAAACGGCTCCTCCCGATCGATCGTATAGCCAAGCTTGCGATAGAGCGACACATTGGCTTCGAAGGCACCGTTGGTTAACAGGCGGAGCTCCGGGCGTCCCGCCTCGCGTGCCTTGGTTTCCGCACGCTCCAGCAGCAGCCGGCCGATGCCCCTGCCCTGCGCCTCCGGCGCGACGCAGACATTCTCGATCCACAGGTGATCGTCGGCCAGCATGGTCTCGACCATGCCGACAATGCGGTCCTCCGCGACGGCGAGCTCGAACTGGTGTTCGGCAATCGCCTTGTCGTAATCGGCACGCATCGGCAGCGGCTCGCGGCCGATCACCGGCACCCATCTGGCATAGGCGGCGCGCACGATGTCGCGGATCGTGGCGGCATCGGCAGGCTCGGCTGGACGAAACCGGATGGAAGAATTGGCAATCATCACAAGGCTCCAGGCATGAAAAAGCCCGCCGGCGTTTTTCGCGGGCGGGCTGTGGGAAACGAAGCGGATCTATAAAGCCGGTCTTCCTCGTCGCGCAATCAGCGTGCCCTTCCGCACGGTGCAGGGGCGGCGTCGCTTGGTGTCGGCGGGAGCGAGAACGAACATGGCGGCAAGCTGGAGCAGCAACCGTGATGCGTCAAGGCACCGTCTGGCCCGGTCGTTGGGCCAGCCGCCGCCAGGCGTCGCCGGCCTTCCCGGGTCGATGCCTTCGCGGGTAAAGCGCTGGATTGTATCCGTGACCGTTCTATCTTCCCGATCGGGCGTTCTAGCAATGGAGCCATCGCCGTGAGCGAAACCGATCTCTATCGAGGCTATATCGACTGTCTCAACAACCAGGATTGGCAAAGGCTGCATCGCTTCGTCCATGACGAGGTGCATTACAATGGCGACCGGGTTGGACTGTCAGGCTACCGCGACATGCTGGAGCGGGATTTTCGCGAAATTCCGGACCTCTTTTTCGACGTCCAGCTGTTGATCTCCGACCCGCCATTCATAGCCAGCCGCCTCCAGTTCAACTGCACGCCCAGGGGAACTTTCCTCGGCCTGCCCATCAACGGCAGGAAAGTCTCCTTCAGCGAGAACGTCTTCTATGAATTCCTGAACGACAGGATCAGGAACGTCTGGTCGGTAGTCGACAAGGTGGCGATCGAAGCGCAACTGTAGTCTCGGCCTCTTCGCTGCTCGATCCGGGTGCGGCAGCCTTTCGACACAAGCAAAATCGTTCGGAAAACTCGATCATTCTAACGAAAATAATTCGTTGGAATGATTGGTCATGAAATGGCATTTCTCCGTTGTACTCGCCTGGAGAATTGCATTGCCTTCCCTGACCCGCGTCGCGAACGATATTCCGAAAAGCACGATCTCCGTCGATCTGGCGCAGGGCCGCAAGCGCCTCGATTCCCTTTGGAACGGCATCATCCCCGGCATCGTGCTGGTGGCGATGATCACCGCCGTCGCCTTCTCGGCCCGCAATGTCTCCGGCTTCGCCTTGTTCAGCCCGATGATCCTGGCCGTCGTCGCCGGCATGGTCTATTCAAACGTGCTCGGCACACCGGCGCACGCCAAGGCCGGCATTGCCTTCTCGCAAAAACGCCTTTTGCGCTTCGCCATCGTGCTGCTCGGTTTCCAGCTGACGCTCGGCCAGGTCGCCTCGATCGGCGCCGGCGGCGTCGGGATCGTGGCGCTGACCCTTGGCGCCACCTTCGTCTTCACCATCACGCTCGGCCGGCTGATCGGCGTCGACGCCAGGCTGGCGCAGCTGATCGCCGCCGGCACCTCGATCTGCGGCGCCTCGGCGATCGTCGCCACCAACATCGTCACCGACGCGCGCGACGAGGACGTCACCTACGCCGTCGCCTCGATCACCTTGTTCGGCACCGTCGCCATGCTCGGCTTTCCCCTGCTGGCGCCGCTGCTCGGTCTCGACCAGCATGCTTTCGGCCTGTGGGCGGGCGCCTCGATCCATGAGGTGGCGCAGGTCATCGGCGCCGGCTTCCAGAACGGCACCCAGTCCGGCGAGATCGCCACCGTGGCCAAGCTGACGCGCGTCGCCATGCTGGCGCCGATGGTCATCGCGCTCGGCCTGATGGCACGCCGCGGGAGCCGCGACCAGTCGGCGGCGCGACCGCCCATGCCATGGTTCGTCGCCGCCTTCGTCGCCGTCGTGGCGCTGAACAGCCTTGTCGCGATAGCAGCCGAAGTGAAGCAGGCAATAGTGCTCGCCACCACCATCATGCTGACCATGGGGCTGGCCGCCATGGGCCTGCAGGCCGACATTTCGCAGTTGCGCTCGCGCGGCCTGCGCCCGCTGGCGCTCGCCTTCTGCGCCTTCCTGTTCATCGGCTGCTTCAGCCTGATGCTGGTGAAATTGGTTTGAGACTCCGGTCCCCACGCGTGAGGGCACACGGACATACGGCATCTATTAAAACAATGACTTAGGGACCTTAGCTGAATCTGTTTGTGAGCCGGATTCAATCCGCAAACGAACTCGCCGCGACATAGATCGCCGCCAGCGCCTCGATGCCGGCCTGGTCGGCACTGTCGAAACGGCCGGGCGTCGGGCTGTCGAGATCGAGCACGCCGAAGACGCCCTCGTCGTCTTCCAGGAGCACCACCAGCTCGGAGCGCGAGGCGGCGTCGCAGGCGATGTGGCCGGGGAAATCATGCACGTCCTTGATCAGCATCGAGGTGCCGAGCTCGACCGCCGTTCCGCATACGCCCTTGCCCACCGCGATGCGCACGCAGGCCGGCTTGCCCTGGAAGGGGCCGAGCACCAGTTCTTCGTCCGATGCCAGGAAGTAGAAGCCGGCCCAGTTGAGGTCGGGCACCATCTGGAAGATCAGCGCCGAGGTGTTGGCGGCGTTGGCGATCGAGTCGTGCTCCCCCTCGAGCAGCGCCTTCAATTGCTTGGCGAGGTCACGATAGAACGCGGCCTTGTCTGAGGTATCGATGGCCTGGGCCGCAAACATGACTTGTCTCCGAACTGAGGATCGCGGTTCCGTTCGATCGGTTGCCAAATCGGGCAAAGCCCAAATCGGCCAAAGCTTTGCACCAACGGCCCACGGAAATAGTCTAGCGTGAATCCCAACCCCGGCGAAAGCCTCAAGATGAGGATAGCCGCCGCCGTCCTAGCTCAACAGGTCGGGCCTGAAAAGGTGGCCTCCATGAACCACCTTTCGCAGTCCGGGCTGGATCTTAGTAGCCGCCGCCGCCCGCCGGTGCCGCGTCCTTCGGCGGGACGTCGGTGATCATCGCTTCGGCGGTGATCAACAAGGCCGCGATCGAGCCGGCGTCCTGCAATGCCGTGCGCACCACCTTCGCCGGGTCGACGATCCCGGCCTTGATCATATCGACATAAACCTCGTTCTGGGCGTCGAAGCCCTGATCGTGATCCTTGCTGTCGGCGAGCTTGCCGACAACGATCGAGCCCTCAACACCGGAATTCTCGGCGATCTGGCGGATCGGCGCCTCAAGCGCGCGAAGCACGATGGAGATGCCGGCGGTGACATCGGCATTAGCGCCATTCAGGCCTGATAGCGCCGACCGGGCGCGAAGCAGGGCGACGCCGCCGCCTGGCACGATGCCTTCTTCCACGGCCGCGCGCGTGGCGTTCAGCGCGTCGTCGATACGGTCTTTCTTTTCCTTCACTTCCGATTCGGTGGCGCCGCCGACGCGGATGACGGCAACGCCCCCTGACAGCTTTGCCAGCCGCTCCTGCAGCTTTTCCTTGTCGTAGTCCGAGGTCGTCTCCTCGATCTGGCCCTTGATCTGGGCGACGCGCGCCTGGATGGTCGCCTTGGTGCCGGCGCCGTCGATGATCGTGGTGGTGTCCTTGTCGATCAGCACGCGCTTGGCGCGGCCGAGCATCTCTATGGTGACGTTTTCAAGCTTGATGCCGAGATCCTCGGAAATCATCTGGCCCGATGTGAGCACCGCGATGTCTTCCAGCATCGCCTTGCGACGGTCGCCGAAGCCCGGCGCCTTGACGGCCGCGACCTTGAGGCCGCCGCGCAGCTTGTTCACGACCAGGGTGGCGAGGGCCTCGCCTTCGACATCCTCGGAAATGATCAGCAGCGGCCTGCCGCCCTGCACCACCGCTTCGAGGATGGGCAGCATCGCCTGCAGATTGCCGAGTTTTTTCTCATGAATGAGGATATAGGGGTCCTCAAGCTCGGCGCGCATCTTGTCGGCATTGGTGACGAAGTAGGGGCTGAGATAGCCGCGGTCGAACTGCATGCCTTCGACGACGTCGAGTTCGGTGTCGGCGGTCTTGGCTTCCTCGACGGTGATGACGCCGTCATTGCCGACCTTGTTCATCGCCTTGGCGATCATTTCGCCGACGCTGGCGTCGCCATTGGCGGCAATGGTGCCGACCTGCGCGATCTCGGCCGACGACTTGACCTTCTTGGCCTTCGCCTTGATTTCCCCGACGACGGCGGCGACGGCCTGGTCGATGCCGCGTTTCAAATCCATCGGGTTCATGCCGGCGGCGACCAGCTTGGCGCCTTCGCGCAGGATCGAAGCGGCCAGCAGCGTGGCTGTCGTGGTGCCGTCACCGGCGAGGTCGTTGGTCTTCGAGGCCACTTCGCGCACCATCTGCGCGCCCATGTTCTCGAACTTGTCGGCAAGCTCGATTTCCTTGGCGACGGTGACGCCGTCCTTGGTGATGCGCGGGGCGCCGTAAGCCTTGTCGATGATGACGTTGCGGCCCTTGGGGCCCAGCGTCACCTTCACCGCATCGGTGAGAATTTCGACGCCGCGCAGCATGCGGTCACGCGCATCGGTGGAGAATTTGATTTCCTTGGCGGACATGATTTTTTCCGTTCGAGTTTGAGGGGCCAGTCGCCGCGCCGAACGCGCGGCGCTCCAGTCAGGCGGCCTTCTTGGCTTCGGCAGCCTTTTCGATGACGCCCATAATGTCGGCTTCCTTCATGATCAGCAGGTCTTCGCCGTCGATCTTGACCTCGGTCCCCGACCATTTGCCGAACAGGATCAAGTCGCCGGTCTTGACGTCGAGCGGAACGAGCGCGCCCTTTTCGTCGCGCGCCCCCGGGCCGACGGCAATGACTTCGCCTTCCTGCGGCTTTTCCTTGGCATTGTCGGGAATGATGATGCCGCCCCCGGATTTTGTATCGCCTTCGGCGCGCCGGATGACGACGCGGTCGTGGAGTGGACGGAACTTCATGAGAACTTCTTTCTGGGGCCGGCATAGGCGGCCGCGCCCTCTCTATAGGCGATTTGGCACTCGATAGATAGGAGTGCCAAAATTTATCGTGGGACGGAATTAGATATTGGAAGTATTATTTTCGCACCCGGTTTCCTGATATCCGAAATCAGCCAAATATTTCAAAAAGTTGAATTTTGCCGGTCGAGCGCCTATTTATCCGACAAGTTCGTTTTCACGATTTCATGCGCAAAGGAGATTTCTTCGATGGCCGACGGCAATCAGACGATCATGGAAAAAGCTGAAGCCCGCTTTGTCGACAAGCAGAAGAAGAACGCGGAGCGCAACAAGGCAACCGCCGAATACATGTCCGAGGCGAAAGCCAGGGCGATCAAGACGGCAAGGCTGAGGGAGTTGCGGCTGGCCAAGGAAGAAGCCGACCGCGTGGCGGAAGCGCTGAATCCGACGCCTAAGACGAAACGGGTGGCCAAGAAGGCCGCCGCAACGGGGGTCAAGACATGAGCCTGACCTTTCCCAATCGCAGCCGCAGCTATGATGTGGCCGGCCAACGCATTCGTTTCGTCGGCCATGACGGCATGCTCCAGATTTCCTTCTCGGTGGCAGCCGACGCCATGAGCAGGATACAGCCGGACACCGCCGCCGACGAGGCCGGCTATCTTGCCGCCTTCGACAGGTCGAGTTCCACTATCCACGACGTCGCCGCCAAGGCCTACGGCCGCACCCACAAGAGCCTGTATGCGCTGACGGCCGCCGATTTCAGCTGATCAGCCGAGGTCCGCGACCATCGTGCGTATCTTCGCAGCCTTTTCAAAATGGTCGAGGCGGTGGGTTCTGATCCACCATTGGGCGACTTCCATCAGCAACTCGGGGTCGTCGTTCCTGTTGGCGAAGAACGCATAGAACGACACGCCGACGCTGGGCCCTTTTTCGGAAATCCTGCGGTCACAGACCTCCAGTATCTTCTGCTTCAGGCTGGGTCTCACGAGAATCCTCTGATTTGCGGTGCGGCGGGATCTTGCCCGCGCCAAGTACCGCCCTGGGCAAACATTGGACAGGTCAGGATTTACGTTCGGCCCTCTCCCGGCGCTTGACGTCGCGGATATTCATCTGATCGACCAGCGCGTTGGCATCCTGCGGGCTCATGCCGACCATCACCCTTTGCCTGACCACCGCGGGCTGGCCGGTAAAGACATCGATGATGGCCCAGCTTTGGGGCAAGTCCATGCGCAGTGCATAACGGTCGGCCATGCGGCTAGCCTCGCGCGAAGAGAAATGCGGCGCCGAGGATAGCGACCGTCCAGACGACGACCGACAGTTGCAACGCCTTGGCGCCGTACGAGGCCAGGGCCTGCCGCAATCGCGCCGCAAGACCTGCCGTCCGGACCGGCACAGGAATGACGGCAACCGGTGCCTTGGCGCCAAGTTTTCCAAAGACGGGCAAGAGCGGCACGAAACTGACCTCGAATGTCGCGGGATGGGCTCCCGGCAAAGGGATGCCCAGTCCTCCATAGCACCCTTTTCGCGAACTCCTTGCATACCAAATCGGCGCCACCTGCCGATCGGTCCGGGAGATGTCGGATCCTTTCAGCTGGCGCACGCGGCCAACAGTGACCCCCGCTCCGATTGGCGGCACCCGTCGCGAAATCCGGTCTCGCGAGCGACTGCAACTTTTCCCCTTGATCAGTCCTTCGATCTGGCCTAGCCTTGAGTTGAGAAAAGGTTTTTCCAGATGTTCCCGATCGGGCTCGGCCATTGGCCGGACCTTGTTTTGGCCGGTAAGAGAAAACCTTTTCCCAACTAAGGATTCTTGCCGCGATGGCATCGGACGACCCGCCAGTCCCGGTCTTTCCCAAGCCCGTCACCTTGCGTGACGTGGCCGCGCAGGCCGGCGTCAGCGTCGCCACCGCCTCGAAAGCGCTCAACGATCAGGGGCGCATGACGGCTGAGACCCGCGAGCGCATCCGTGAGACGGCGCGCAGCCTGGGTTTCCGTCCCAACGGCCTGGCGCAGAGCCTCCTCAGACGCCGCTCCTTCACCGTCGGCCTGCTCACCAACGATACCTATGGCCGTTTCTCGCTGCCGCTGATGTCGGGCATATCGGACGCGCTGGTCGATGCCGGCGTTTCGGTGTTCCTGTGCAATGTCGAGGAGGATCCGCGCCTCGGCCAGCTCCATGTCGAGGCCATGCTCGACAAGCGCGTCGACGGCATCATCGCCACCGGCAAACGCATCGACCGCCATTTGCCGGTCGACCTCTCCAATCTGCGCGTGCCGGTGATCTACGCCTTCACCCAGCCCGATCCCGACGCCGTCGCCTTCGTCTCCGACGACGGCGACGGCGCGCGGCTGGCGATCGAGCATTTCTGCCGGCTCGGCCGCAAGCGCATCGCCCATGTCAGCGGGCCGGCGAGCTTTGCCGTGGTGCACGAACGGGCGCAGGCTTACCGCGCCGTGCTGACGGAAAACGGCCTGCCGGTGATCGAGCCGCTGCTCGGCTCCTGGTCGGAAGCCTGGGGACATGATGCCGTGGCAAAACTGTTCGACACCAAAGGCGAAAAACCGGACGCCGTCTTCTGTGGCAACGATCAGATCGCGCGCGGCGTCATCGATGCGTTGCGCGAACGAGGCCTCGGCGTGCCTAATGATATCGGCGTCATCGGCTTCGACAATTGGGAGATCGTGGCGGAGGCGACCCGCCCGCCGCTGACCTCGGTCGACATGAACCTGGCAGCACTCGGCCGCGAGGCCGGGCTGACCCTGCTTTCCCTGGTCGGCGGCAAACCCGCCACGCCAGGTATCAGAAAACTGCCGTGCCGGCTGGTGGTGCGGCAGTCCTGCGGCCGCCTGCCGGATGGTGAGAAAGACGGCTGAAGAACGAAGCGCCGCAATCGGCGGCAAGCCGCGCATCGCGGCCAAATGTGGAGGAGGAGAACATGAGGACTTTGATTGCCAAACTGGGCCTTACGGCCGCCGTTCTGGGCTGCGGCCTGCAATTTGCCGCCGCCGATACCGCCAACATCTGGGTACGCGCCGACGGCTCGAACTTCATGCCAAGGATCGTCGACGCCTTCAACAAGGCGAACAAGGACCAGGTCAAGCTCGACATCATCCCCAATGCCGAGATCATCCCGAAATATGGCGCGGCGGCCGCCGGCGGTACGGCGCCCGACGCGCTGTCGCTCGACCTGATCTACACGCCCTCCTTCGCCGCCGCCGGCCAGCTGGAGGACATCACCGACTGGGCGAAGTCCCTGCCCTATTTTTCCAGCCTGTCGCCGGCGCATGTGAAGACCGGCACTTACAAGGACCATATTTACGGCTTGCCCTTCTCGGCCGACGCCTCGGTGCTGATCTGGAACAAGAAGCTGTTCAAGCAGGCAGGCCTCGACCCCGAGAAAGGTCCCGCCAACTGGGCCGAGATCGAAGCCGACGCCGAGAAGGTCAATGCGCTTGGCGGCAACATCAAGGGCTTTTACTTCTCCGGCAATTGCGGCGGCTGCAACATCTTCACCTTCACGCCGCTGATCTGGGCCTCGGGCGGCGACATCCTGTCGGAGGACGGCTCGAAGGCGACGCTGGACAGCCCACAGCTGCGCGGCGCCATCGATCTCTACCGCTCCATGGTCAAGAAGGACCTGGTGCCGGCGGGCGCGCAGACCGACACCGGCGCCAATTTCTTTGCCGCCTTCGCCGCCGGCAATATCGGCATCTCGCCGTCCGGCGCCTTCGCCATCGGCGCGCTCAACACGCAATATCCCAATGTCGACTACGGCGTCACCTTCCTGCCGGGTAAGGATGGCAACTGGTCGTCCTTTGCCGGCGGCGACAATTTCGTCGTCACCAAGGGCACCAAGAAACTAGCCGTGGTGAAAGAGTTCCTGGACTTCGCCTATTCGCTCGAAGGCCAGACGATCCTCGCCAAATATGGCAGCCTGCCGGTGCGCGGCGACATCGCCAAGGACGCGCTGAAGGATCTCGATCCGCGCTACCAGATCGCCGCCGAGGCGATGGCCAAGGGCAAGACGCCCTATTCGGTGGTCTTCAACGACCTGATCAACTCCGCCAACGGCCCGTGGACGCAGATGATCAACGAGGTCTTCTTCGGCGACGACGTCGACGGCGCGATCGCCAACGCCCAGGAGACCATGCAGTCGATCATCGACCAGGCGCCGCAGAAGTAAGCGGACGCCTGCCGGCCGCCCGCCTGTCTCCCTGGGCGGGCGGCCGGAAATTGTTCCATCCAAATAGCAGGCTATCGCGTTGAAAGAATTCATGTCCATCACGAGTTCGGGGCGTATCAAGCTTCGCTCCCCCTTCTCCCCTTGTGGGGTGAGAAGCGGTCCGCGCAGCGGGCGAAAAGCCAACTGCTTGGCTTTTCGAGCTTTCAACGCCCTGAGCCTGCGAAGGGCCGGGGGGTGGCCGATCCACCCTGCCGGGTCCCCGCTGCTTCGCAGCGTCCCGGCGTTCGCTGGCCTTTCATCGTGGCACTGGCACGATGAATTCGCCTTCGGCGAACCGGCCGCTCACCTCACAAGGGGAGAAGGAAAGGGCAACCCATGACCGCCATCGCCACAACCACCGCCCCGCCTCGCGCCCGAAAACTCGTCGGTGCCGGGCGCCGGCAATGGATCGGCCTGCTTTATGTCGCGCCGGCGGTGGCGCTGGTCATGCTGTTCTTCGTCATCCCGCTCGGCATGACGGCCTGGATGTCGCTGCACAACTGGCCGCTGATGGGCGAGCACTCCTTCATCGGCCTCGGCAATTACTGGGCGATCCTGCGCGACACCAGGTTCTGGAACGCGCTGAGATTCACCGGCTACTACACGCTGGTCGTCACCATCGCGATCTTCGCCGTCGCCTTTCCGCTGGCGATCTTCATCGAGCGGCCGCGCCCGTTCACCAACCTCTACCGCACCATGTTCTTCATGCCGGCGGTGGTCGGCTTTGCCTCGGCGAGCCTGCTCTGGTCATGGCTCCTCAACGTCGATTCCGGCCTGTTCAGCCCGGCCGCCTACGACCTCGGCCTGATCGACAGAAAATTCAACCTGCTCGCCACCTTCCAGCCGGCCTTCTGGTCGATCATCGCCATGGTGGTGTGGAAGGTCGCCGGCTTCACCATGATCATCCTGATGACCGGCCTGCAATCGATCCCGCAGGACCTGCAGGAGGCAGCCGTTATCGACGGCGCCGGACCGTTCGCACGGTTCCGAGCGATCACCCTGCCGCTGATGCGCCGCACGCTGGCGCTAGCTCTGATCCTGTCGGTGGCCGGTTCGATCCTTGCCTTCGACCAGTTCTACATCATCCTGCGCGGCGGTCCGCGCAACCAGACGCTGACGGCGGTGTACTGGATCTTCAACCAGTCCTTCGTCTCGTTTAAGCTCGGCTATGGCGCCGCACTTTCCATGGTGCTGCTGGTCATCCTTGTGGCGCTCAGCCTCGTCCAGCTCTGGTTGCTGCGCAAGCCCGAGGGGCTCGACTGATGGCGCAGGCGATGTCAGGCAGAGGCAAGCTCGCCGCGCGCTTGGCCAGGCACTCCACCGGCATCGTCGCCTCGGTGCTGTTTGTGGCGCCGATCGTGTGGACGGTGCTGTCGGCCTTCAAGCCGGCGCAGGAGGCCCGCCTGCCGCCGCTGCCGCCCTGGCCGACGTCCGGCTTCTCGCTCGAGAACTATCAAACACTGAACAGTTTCGGCGATGGCCTGTGGGCCTCGGCGCAGAACAGCATCTATGTCTCGGTGATGACGGTCATATTGTCGGTCATCGTCAGCGTGCTCGCCGGCTACGGTTTTTCGCGGTTTCGGTTTCCCCTGAAGGATCTGTTCTTCGTCCTCATCCTGTCGACGATCATGATCCCGTTCCAGTCGATCCTGACGCCGATCTTCCTGGTGCTGACCAAGCTTGGCCTGCACAATACGCTGACCGGGCTGGTCGGCGTCTATGTGACGCTGCAGCTGCCGTTCTCGATCTTCATGATGCGCAACGCCTTCGACGCGGTGCCGCGCGAGATCGAGGAGGCCGCGCGCATGGATGGCGCCGGCAACGCCACCATGCTCATAAAGGTGATGCTGCCGCTGGTCTGGCCGGGCGTCGTGACCATCGCGCTGTTTGCCTTCCTCGGCGCCTGGAACGAGTTCCTCGCCGCCCTGGTGCTGATGACCGACCAATCCAAATTCACGCTGCCCGTGATGATGACCGCGCTTCAATCGGGCCGCTTCGGCGCCATCGACTGGGGCGCCGTGCAGGCGGGCGTCACCGTGATGATGGTGCCGTGCCTGATCCTGTTCCTCGCTTTGCAGCGCTTCTACATCCGCGGCCTGATGGCCGGAGCCGTCAAATAACAGACCGAATTGGAGTGAGTTCATGACCGCATCGCAAACCGCTAAAATGGCTAAGACGGGCAAGCCGAAGCTCGCCTTCCGCCCGCTGCCGGTGCCGCAGGTCGATGTGCGCGGCTTCTGGGGCGACCGCGCCGAGGCGGTCGCGACACGCACCGCCGACATCCTCTACGACCGCTGCGTGGAGGCGCGCATGCTGGAGCAGATCGACCCCGACCGCCCCTCGCCCGGAATTGTCATCCCCTTCCACTCGCCGTCTCCCGACGAGGCCGCCTCCCCCGGCTTCACCGGTTCGACGGTGACCACGCAGATGTTCTGGGATTCCGATCTCGGCAAGACGATCGAGACCGCGGCCTATTCGCTCTACCGGCGCAAGAACCCCGAACTGGAGAGGAAGATCGACGCCGTCATCGACATGTACGGCAGGCTGCAGCAGGAGGACGGCTATCTCTCCAGTTGGTATCAGCGCATCCAGCCCGGCAAGCGCTGGACCAATCTGCGCGATTGCCACGAGCTCTATTGTGCCGGCCACCTGATCGAGGGTGCGGTCGCCTACTACCAGGCGACGGGCAAGCGCAAGCTGCTCGACATCATGTGCCGCTACGCCGACCACATCGCTTCGGTGCTCGGGCCCGAGCCCGGCAAGAAGAAGGGCTACTGCGGCCATGAAGAGATCGAGCTGGCGCTGGTCAAGCTGGCGCGGGTGACGGGCGAACAAAAGTACATGGTGCTGGCCAAATACTTCATCGACCAGCGCGGCCAGCAACCGCATTATTTCGACGAGGAGGCGCGCGCCCGAGGCGCCGACCCGAAGGCCTATCACTTCAAGACCTACGAATACAGCCAGTCGCACATCCCGGTGCGCGAGCAGGACAAGGTCGTCGGCCATGCGGTGCGGGCCATGTATCTCTATTCGGGCATGGCCGACATCGCCACCGAATATGGCGACGACACGCTGCGGGTGGCGCTCGACCGCCTGTGGGACGACCTCACCACCAAGAACCTCTACATCACCGGCGGGCTCGGTCCGTCGGCGCACAATGAGGGGTTCACCAGCGACTACGACCTGCCCAACGAAACCGCTTATGCCGAGACCTGCGCCTCGGTCGGGCTGGTGTTCTGGGCGAGCCGCATGCTCGGCATGGGGCCGAACGCCCGCTACGCCGACATGATGGAACGCGCGCTCTACAATGGTTCCATCTCCGGCCTGTCGCTCGACGGCTCGCTGTTCTTCTACGAGAACCCGCTGGAAAGCCGGGGCAAGCACAACAGATGGAAATGGCACCGCTGCCCCTGCTGCCCACCCAATGTCGGGCGCATGGTGGCCTCCATCGGCAGCTATTTCTACAGCCTGGCCGACGACGCCCTTGCGGTTCACCTCTACGGGGACTCCACCGCCCGCTTCGACATATCGGGCGTGCCGGTCACGCTGGCGCAAGCGAGCCGCTACCCCTGGGATGGCGCGGTCGAGATCACGGTCGAGCCGCAGGCGCCGGTGGCGTTCACGCTGTATTTGAGGGTGCCGGGCTGGAGTCCCAGTGCCAAGCTGGAAATCAACGGTGAAGCGGTCGACCTCGAGGAACTGACCAGCGACGGCTACGCCGCCATCCGGCGCAACTGGACAAAGGGCGACCGTGTCCGGCTCGATCTCGAAATGCCGATCGAGCGGCTCTACGCCAATCCCGAGGTTCGGCAGGATGCCGGCCGCGTCGCGCTGTCGCGCGGGCCGCTGATCTACTGCGTCGAGGCGACGGACAATGACACCAGCCTGCATCGCCTGACCCTGCCGCGTACGGCCGGCATAGAGGCGCATGACGAGCCGGACCTGCTCGGCGGTGTGGTGACGCTTTCAGCCACGGCGCAAGCCGATGCCGGCGACGGCTGGCGGGACGGGCTCTATCGCTCCGAACCGCCGGCTAAGGTCGAGACGCGCCTGACCGCCATCCCCTATTTCGCCTGGGACAACCGCGAGCCCGGCGGGATGCTGGTCTGGCTGCGGGACGGCTGACGCAGAGGCCTTGGCCGCTCGAACAGGAACATGCCGAAGCCGATGCGCCGGACGATGAAAGAGAACGACCGGGCGCCGGCGTTGCGGCCAGCCCATCTCGCCCCGTTTACGGGGAGAGATGTCCGGCAGGACAGTGAGGGGCAGCGCCGACGGCGGCCTTTGTCGACAGACGCAGTTACCTTCGCGCCTTCGATTTGTTCAACGCCACGGCGGCGTGCACGAGCGCCTTAAAGGCCTCCTCGTCGACCTCTTCGCCTTTCTGGAAATCGATGGCGCGGCGCGTATTGCCTTCGAGGCTGGAGTTGAACAGGCGTGCTGGATCGGGCAGCGCAGCCCCTTTGGCGAAGGTCAGCTTGACGACGGCCTTGTAGGTCTCGCCCGTGCAGATCATGCCGGAATCCTCCCACACCGGCACGCCGCGCCATTTCCACGTCTCGACCACGTCGGGATCGGCTTGATGGATCAGCGCGCGGAGCCGCCCCAGCATCTCGCCGCGCCAGTCGCCGAGTTCCCTGATCCTGCCGTCGATCAGCTCGGAGGGGGATTTGCTGTCCTCGGTGGTCGTCATGCCGTTTCTCCTTCGAATGCTAGATAGCGCACTCACATACGCTCGCCAGGCAATTGGCTGGCCTGCTTCACCCAGGCGCTGAACTGCGCCTCGTCGAAGGCCTCGTCCTCGTGGATGTGGAAATAGCGCGTATCGCTGCTCTTGGATTCGCCCGGCGGCACCGGGTCCAGCGACTGGCCGCGAAAGAAAGCCACCTTGATGTACTTGGTGAAGCAATGGATGTTGAGGAACCAGCCCTCGCCTTCGACGCCGTAGAAGGGCGAGTTCCATTTGACCGCCTTGTGGACACCGGGCACGGCACGCTCGATGAGCGCGTCGAGGCGTTGGCCGACCTCGCGCTTCCAGCCCGGCATGGCCGCGATATAGGCCTGTACCGGCGCGTCGCCGTAGCCTTTGGCGATCTGCGGGTTGCCGCCGGAAAGCAGCTTCGGCTCGGCCTTGGCGGGCCTGGTCGATTTCTGCTCGATCTTGGCCATGCCGCTCTCTTCCTATCCGTTGGCCCGCTGCACGCTGCGTCCCCTGGAAACATAGGGCAGCACGAACATATAGAGGCCGCTGAACAGCATAAGGAAGAGCGGCGGCAGTGGCGAATAAACCACCCAGGCCGGCGGCTGTCCAAACGCCATGGTGACGAAATTGGCGACGACGGTCGCCGTGAAGATGATCGACAGCCAGCGATGCGCCTGCCTGATCCATTTGCTCCAGTCCAATGCTGCCTCCTCTTGCGCTATGCGTTGAAACCCGGCGCCTTACCAGCGCGCCAGCTCCGTGATCTGGATGAGATTGCCGCAGCCATCATTCACCTGGGCGATGGTCGAGCCGGTCACCGCGGTCGGCGCCATGGCGAAGGCACCGCCATTCGCCTTGATGCGTTCATGATCGCCCTTGATGTCGTCGGTGAACAGCATCAGTGCCGGCTGTCCCTGCTTGAAGATCGCCTGCTGGTAGGCCTTGGCCGCCGGGTTGTCGTTCAGCGCCAGCTGCAATTCGGTCCCATCGGGCTCTTCGGCCGAGACGACCGTCAGCCAGCGGAACGGCCCGTTGCTGAAATCCGCTTTTTTGGTGAAGCCCAGCACATCGGTATAGAAGGCAAGCGCCTTTTCCTGATCGTCGACATAGATGCTGGTCAGTTTGAGTTTCATCGCTTTTTCTCCATGGGTTTTGCTGGCGGAGAACCGCCCTTTAACAGTGCTGTGTGACTTTCGGCCTGGCCGGAGACCTCAGTCCGTCCGCGCCAGAAGCTCTTCCAGCTTCTCCAGGAATTGCGGCCACCCCACCCTGGCGCCGCCATAGGCCCGTCTCTGGTCGGGCCGGAAACCGGCCTGCTCCATGCGCAGATGGGTTCCCGTTGACGTCGGGGTGAGCGTGAAAGTCACCACGCTCCTGAGATCGAAGGCCGGATCCTGGTGCGCCAGGTTCCAGGTGTAGGACAGCGTCTTGTGCGGCTCGACGGCAAGCACCTCGCAGTCCAGCACGCCGCCCCAGTCGGCGCTGATGTTGAAGCGATGGCCCACGACCGGATTGAAATCGTTCTTCATCAGCCACTCCTCGATCAGATGCGGTTGCGTCAGCGCGCGCCAGAGTTTTTCGGGTGGATGGGAGATTTCCCGCTCGACGACGACAGTGCGGGTCTCCTGGGCACTATCGTTCACTGGTCCATCCTCTTGAGCAAATCCTCGAGGTCGTCGAACCGGCTTTCCCAGAACCCCGCCATATGGCGTGTCCAGTCCATCAGCGGCGCCAGCGCGGCGAGCTGCGCGCTGTAATGCGTCTGGCGGCCTTCATGGCGGTCGCGCACCAGCCCGGCCTGCTTCAGCACGCCGAGATGCTTCGACACCGCCGGCTGCGAGACGCCGGACTGGATTGTCAGAGCGCCCACAGTCTGCTCCCCCTGGCGGCATAATCGTTCGAAGATGGCGCGCCGCGTCGGGTCGGCAAGTGTCCTGAACAGCGCATCGTGAGCATCGGTCATGTGCAATCAATAACCCGTTGGCTATTGGTTTACGTATAACCGACGGGATATATATGTCAAGCCGGAACATGGAGCGACAGGAATATCGGTGAGATGGACGGCAACATAGTTCCTTCGGCGCTGGACGCGATCGCCTTCACCCCTGGACGCGATCACCTTCACCCGTTGACAGCGGCTTCGTCCCAACCGAAGGAACAGACTGTTCATCTTGGCCGAATCAGCTATTATAGGTGAGGGCCTGCCGCAACGTAGTTTGCTCAATCCATGGCCCCTTCCGCTCAGGCGACCGCCGATACCCCGCCCCCCCCCGCCCTTCGGCGGTCGTCAGCTATTTCCTGTTCACGCAGGCGCATTCGCGCGGCGCCGGCTTCCGGTTTTTCAGCGGACGTGGCTCCGCCCGATCTCCCGCGCCACCAGTTCCTGCAATTGCCACAGATTGCGATCGCGGATGCCGCAGGCGTCGAGGTGGCGGATCGTCTCGAACAGATATTGCGCGCCCGAGCCCCAGTGGCCGACGGCTCTGGCCAGCGTCGCCGCGATCTCAGGCTTGTCGAGCTTGCCGGCGTAGCGCGGATTGGCGGGATCGACGACGAAGCCGAGCGCCTGGCCCATCCCGCCTTCGGTGCTGACCCGCAGCCAGCGCGGCACGTTGACGGCGGGCAGGATGGTCATTTCGCGGCGCAGCAGCGCTTCCAGATTGTCGGCTACCGGTTCGGCGATCTCGAACACCATGCCCTGGCACTGGCCGCCACGGTCGAGCGCCATCATCAGGCCAGGCTGATCGAGCGTGCCGCGAAAGCGCTGCACGGTGAAGCAGAACGACCGGTGCCAGCCGCGCGCCACCGCCCGTTCGCCACCCCGCACCTCCCCTGCCGGCTTCCACAGCAGCGAGCCATAGGCGAACAGCTTCAGCGGTCCGGGCGGCGCGCTGGCCAGGACCTCATCGCGAAACCGCGCATAATCCTGGTCAGTCATATAGACCATGCCCGGCGTCGGCCCGGCATCCTCGACCGCGCGCAAGGTGCGCGCCACCAGCGCCTCGGTCAGCGCCATCGGCGGTTTGCGGAGCGCGGATTTGCGCGGTGCGACGGAAATCGGCTTGTTCATTTTCGTGCCTCGGCCATGGCCGCTATGTTGCTCAGCGGAGACAGATACTCAAGAGGCTGCCCGGGCGACCACCCGTCCCATTGGGCGCCGGCGGGGATCGTCATGGAACGACATCGCTCCCGGAACGTTTGATCAAGTTGGGAGGAAGTCATGAACGATGCGCCGGCAACGTCCGTCGGCAGGCCGCTTTTGCCAGGCGAACTGGTCACCGTGATGTCCCATTTCCATCGCGCCGAGATCGCCCGCATGGCCGGCTGGCGCGACCGCCTGGACCGCACCAGCAATTGGGCGATCACGGTTGTCGCGGCGATGCTGTCGGTGTCGCTGTCGACGGCCAGCGCCCATCATGGCGTGCTGCTGTTCGCCATGCTGCTGGTGCTGCTTTTGCTGTGGATCGAGGCGCGCCGCTACCGCTTCTTCGATGTCTACCGCGCCCGCGTGCGCCAGTTCGAGCGCCATTATTTCGCGCAGATCTTCTCGCCGCAGCCCGATTTTGCTTCCGACTGGCTGCTGATCCTCGGCGAGAGCCTGCGCACGCCGAAATTCCTGGTCTCGCAGCGTGTGGCGCTGGCGCGCCGTTTGCGCCGCAACTACCTGCACATGATGCTGATCCTGCTGCTTGCCTGGATCCTCAAACTGTCGACGCCGAGCCTGATCAACCAAGGCGCGCCGGTCGGCTTTGCCGGCACATTGCGCGAGGCCGTCGGCGCGGCGGCGCTCGGTCCAGTTCCAGGCGCGGCCATCGTCGCCGTGGTTGCCTTCCTTTATGCCGGCCTGGTGGCGGCCGCCTTCCTGACGCCGGGCGATGACGGCGAGCTCTCCTTCGGCGACGTCCACGTCTGAGCTCGATATCTGACGCAATAACTCGCGACGGATGGCTGCAACGCAAAGGTCAGCCGCGCGTTGTTATGGTCAGTCCGCGGCGGCGTCTTGAAGGGACCCATGATCCACCTAACGGCAACGAGATCGCACGGCGCCGCGGTCGCCTTTTCGCTGGCCATTCTCCTTCTGGCACCGGCAAGCCACGCGCTGGCCGCTCAGCCGGCCGGTCACGCCTCTGGCATGGGCGGCTCGGCCGAAGGGCTGTTCGTCGCCGAGATCGTCCTCCTGCTTCTGGTCGGCCGTGGCCTTGGCGAGATCTTCCAGCGTTATCGCCAGCCGGCGATCATGGGCCAGCTGATTGGCGGCATCCTGCTCGGGCCGTCGCTGTTCGGCTGGCTCTGGCCCGACGCCCAGCACCTGATCTTTTCCACCGACCCCGCGCAGAAAAGCATGATCGATGCCGTCTCGCAGCTCGGCATCCTGCTGCTCCTCCTGCTGACCGGCATGGAGACGGATCTGCGCCTCGTGCGGCGGGTGGGCGCGGCCTGTTTTTCGATCTCGATCACCGGCGTCGTCGTGCCCTTTGCCTGCGGCTTCGCGCTGGCGCAGGTGCTGCCGGATTCCCTCCTGCCCGAGCCGACCGAGCGCATCGTCGCCGGCCTGTTCCTCGGCACGGCGCTGTCGATCTCCTCGGTCAAGATCGTCGCCATGGTGGTGCGTGAAATGAATTTCATGCGCCGCAACCTCGGCCAGATCATCGTCTCCTCGGCGATCATCGAGGACACGTTCGGCTGGCTGATCATCGCCGTCACCTTCGGCATCGCCACCAATGGCAGCCTGCAAGTGGTGCCGCTCATCACGACGGTGGCCGAAGTGGCGCTGTTCATGGTGTTTTCCTTCACCATCGGCCGCCGCGTGGTGTTCACCCTGATCCGCTGGAGCAACGATAGTTTCCGCAGCGAATACGCCGTCATATCGGTCATCCTCATCATCATGGGCGTGATGGCGCTGATCACCAATCTGATCGGCGTGCACACCGTGCTCGGCGCCTTCGTCGCCGGCATACTGGTCGGGGAATCGCCGATCCTGTCCAACCACATAGAGAGCCAGTTGCGCGGCGTCATCACGGCGCTGTTCATGCCGGTGTTCTTCGGCATGGCCGGCCTGTCCGCCGACCTCACCGTGCTTGCCGACCCGACGCTGGCGCTGCTGACGCTGGCGCTGGTGCTGATCGCCAGCATCGGCAAATTCTCGGGCGCCTTCCTCGGCGGCCGGCTGTCCGGCATGTCGCTGAAGGAGGCCACCGCCATCGGCAGCGCCATGAACGCGCGCGGCTCGACCGAGGTCATCGTCGCCTCGATCGGCCTGTCGATGAACATCCTCTCTCACAATCTGTTCACGATGATCGTCACCATGGCCGTCATCACCACGCTGGCGATGCCGCCGATGCTGCGCTGGGCGCTCGGCCGGCTGCCGGTCGGCGATGCGGAAAAGCAGCGCGTCGACCGCGAACTGCTCGACGAGCGCGGCTTCGTCTCCAAGCTGGAGCGGTTGCTGCTGCTCGTCGACGACAGCCCGGTCGGCAAGTTCGCCGCCTATCTCGGCGGTCTGGTCGGCGGCGGCAGCGGCATGCCGACCACGCTGCTCCACCTCGAGGGCGGGCAACTGCCCGGCCCTGCCCGCGACAAAGGTCCCGAGCGGGCCTCGCAGCAGGTCAAGAAGGGGGCGGCCAGGAGTGCCAGGGCTGTCCGCAAGGCCGAGGATACACCCGTCGACAAGGTCCACCTCACGGCCCGTACCGAGCTTCAGGCCACCGCCGAAACGATCGCCGCCGAAGCGCGCAAGGGCTACGGCCTTCTGCTGGTCGGGCTGGACGACGCGATGACCGACAAAGGCACCTTCAGCGGTACTCTGAAGGATATCACCAGCGGCTTCGACGGCCCGCTCTGCCTGGTGCTGAATGGCGCCAAATCCAGCGGCAAGATGCCGTTGCTGCGCGCCGGCGCGACCATCCTGGTTCCCGTCAACGGCACCGAAGTCGCGCGGCGCGCGGCCGATTTCGCGCTAGCCTTGGCGCGGCCGCACCGGGCCCGCGTGAAAGCCCTCTATGTCTCGCAGGCCCGCAAGGGCAGCCCGCCAAGCTCGGTTTCGCACCGCCGCGAGGAGGCCGTGCTCAAGGATGTCGCCGATCTCGCCGACCGCTACGGCGTTGCCGTCGAAACCGCGATCAGGACGCGTGCCACGCCCGACAGGGCCATCGCCAGGGAGGCGGGCAAGGGCGCCGCCATGGTGGTGATGGGCGTAACGCAGCGGCCAGGCGACGAGCTGTTCTTCGGCGACACGGCGACCGCCGTGCTGGCCGCCGTCGCCTGCCCGGTCGTGCTTCTGGCCAGCGACCGCGTCAGGCGAGCCGAAGCCGAGGAGGCGGCAACCGAGACCGGCGCCTGATGCTCTACGGTGCTACAGGCCGAGGAACTGCCGCCCGATCACATAGCCCAGCGCCGCCGCGACGAGCGGGAACAGCGCCGGCGCGACCTTGCCGAAGAAGGAGACGCTGGTGTCCCTGGGCGGCACATAGCGTCCATTGCCGAGATTCTTGGTCATTGCGTACCCCACGCCATCATATAATTAGCAGATGCTTATTGACGCATGGCCGAATTAACGGGTTGCAAAGAAATTCGATCGAATAGCCGACCATTGGGCGGCGCCCACAGCCTGTTTGTCGCTGATCTCTGCGCACGCCGCCCCGGCTACAGACAAGATACCCGCGCTTCGGCTAAAGTTCCGCCGGACGCGACAACAGGGGGAGAACCGAGATGAGCAAAGCCAGTTCAACGCCGGCCGGGCAGCCGAGCCCCTCAATCCAAGACAACTCGCCGAGATCGCCAGCTACCACGCCCACATCTACTATGACGGGCAGGCCGAGCGGCAGCACGCCGAATGGCTGCGCCAGCGCATCGCGGAACGTTTCCGCGTGCGCCTGGGCAATTGGCACGACGGACCAGTCGGCCCGCACGGGCAGGCCATGTACCAGGTCTCCTTCGCCCCCGGGATTTTCGCGACGCTGGTTCCCTGGCTGATGCTGAACCACCAGGGCCTCAGCATCCTCATCCACCCCAACACCACCAACCCCAAGCGCGACCATCTGGTCGACCCGATCTGGATCGGGCGGGCGCTGGCAGTGCACGGGGAGGTTCTGGGCGAGGAGCATGAGGCGGAAGAGGCGCTGGAGGTGAATACGGAGCCGACGCTGGGGGCGTGAGGGCGCCCGCGATGAGGGAGCCGTTTGACGCTCTCGCGGGTATGATGATCCATCGGGGAATGACAGGACGAAACCCTTGGCCGCCGAAACCTTGCCCTATCTGTCATCCCAGCTGCTCGACCGCCTGTCGATCTCGACAGTCGACATGGTCGACGAGATCGAACGCCAGATCGTCGGCCAGCGGCGCGGCGAAGTCTGGTGCGCCCCGAAAGCGGTGGTGCTGCCGGGCGACGACCGCTACATCATGGCGACGCTGGGCGTTGCCTCCACGCCGCCCGTGCTGGCGACGAAATCGCTGGTCGTCAACCCGCGCAACGCCGGGCGCGGACTGCCGACGCTCAATTCGCTGATCACGCTGCTCGACGCCGAGACCGGCCTGCCGCTTGCCCTGGTCGACGGCAATTGGGTGACGGAGAAACGCACCGCCGCCTTGAGCGCCGTCGCCGCCAGGCGCATGGCGCGCGGCGACGCGTCATCCCTGGCCTTCATCGGCTGCGGGGTGCAAGCGCGCGGCCACCTTGAAGCCTTCGCCGACCTCTTCCCCTTGCGCGAAATCCGCGCCTACGGCCGCGGCGCCGCCAACCGCGACGCGCTCTGCCAAATGGCGCAATCGCGCGGGCTGCAAGCAATCCCCTGCGACACCGCAAGGGAAGCGGTCGAAGGCGCCGACATGGTGGTGACGACGGTGACCCTGGTGCCCAAACCCGCGCCCTTCCTCGACGCCAACTGGCTGAAGCCGGGCAGCTTCACCGTGATGACCGACCAGGCCCTGCCCTGGCTGCGAGAGACCATGCCCCGCTTCGACCGCATCATCATCGACGATTTGGAGCAAGAGAGAAACATGGCCAAGCCGATGGTCGATCCGACGCTGGTTGCCGGAGATTTGACGGGGTTGGTGTGCGGGGATTTTGTGGGG
>NZ_VFUI01000031.1:0-45978 GCF_006440535.1 Mesorhizobium sp. B2-5-13
CCGACAGCTTCACCGCCGTCTCCTCCGACGGCACCGCCAGCCAGCTGGTCACCGTCACCATTCACGGCACCAACGACAATCCGACAATGACGGCGACCGCAACGGGGTCGGTGACGGAAGACAGTCCGGCGGGTGCGACCGAGACCACCTCGGGCACGATCAGCTTCGCTGACGTGGACCTGACCGACACCCACACCGTGAGCGCGAGCTTCTTGTCATCAACCAATGCGGGCGGGGGTCAACTCGGCTCACTCAGCCCTGCAAAGACTCTGGATACGTCCGGCGGCACTGGAGGCACCGGGACCTGGAACTACAGCGTCAACAACGCGGCGGTTCAGTTCCTGGCGGCGGGCCAGACCATTCAGGAGACCTATAAGGTCACGGTTGCGGACAATCATGGCGGTTCGACCACTCAAAACGTTGTGGTCACGATCCATGGCACCAATGACGCACCCGTAATTGATCTCAACGGCGCCGCGGCCGGAGCATCGGCGTCGCTGAGCTACACGGCTGGATCCGCGGCGACCGCCATCGCTCCTGCGGGAACAGTAACGGATATCGACTCCGACAACTTCGGTGGCGGATCGCTGACCGTCGCCTTCACGACAAACGGCACAGCGGCGGACCAGCTGACGATCCAGAACCAGGGTACCGGGGTCGGGCAGATCGGTGTCACCGGCACCAACGTCACCTATGGCGGCACGACCATCGGTACATTCACCGGCGGAACAGGCGGGACAAGCCTCGTCGTCACCTTCAATGCAAACGCCACGCAGGCCGCGACACAGGCCCTCGCCGATCATATCCTCTATGCCAACGCGACCAGCGCCACCATCGCCAAGACGGTGACCTACACGTTGGTGGATGGAGACGGCACGGCCAATGGAGGCGCGGATACCAGCAGCGCCACCGCGACGATCAACGTGACGGGTGGCGATACCACGCCGCCCAATATTACTTTAATCAGCGGTGTTCAGGGGAACAACAACGCGCCGAGCACGCTCGTTGTCACGTTTAGCGAAGTGGGGATGAACCACTCATTCTTCGATTCAACAAAGCTGGCGCTGTCGAACAGCGTACTCCTGGTCTCGACCACGGGCACATGGGGCACAACGACCGATGGCGGCGGCAACACAGTTGATACGTATACTCTCCTAGTGACCAAGCCCAATAACGGCACAACCTACACGGCAACTTTTGCCGCAGGGGCCTTCAAAGACGGCGCGGGCAATCTCAGCACCGGCGCCAGCCAAGGCACCCTTAAACCCGCCGGCACCTCCGGCGAGCCCATCAACCTTGCTCTCGCCGACCCCTCGCATGAAGGTGCCCTCATCACCGTCACGGTGAAGGATGTGCCTTCGGGCTGGACCATCGACGGTGCGACCCATAATGCCGACGGAAGCTGGACGACGCAGACCAACGACCTGCACGGGCTGACCGTCACCACGCCGGTGAACTTTACCGGCGCCGCCGTTCTCGATGTCCAGATGACCTGGATCAATGCCGACGGCACCTTGGGCACCGCGTCGATAGCCGACAATGTCGAGGCCTATGCACCGGGTTCGCCGATCTTTGCCTGGTCCGGCGACGACGTGCTGACCGGCTCGCACGGCAATGATCTCTTCGTCTTCTCGCAACCGATTGGCGCCGACACGGTGCACAATTTCGATGCGGCCGCCGACCAGATCGATCTCATCGGCTATAACGGACTGGCGGACTTCGCCGACCTCCAGACGCATATCGCCGACGATGCCAACGGCAATGCGGTGATCGCACTCGGCGACGGACAGTCGATCACGCTGGACGGCGTGCATTCGGGCGCACTCACAGCGAGTAATTTCGTGTTCGACCAGACGCCTGTGGTCAACAATTCAGGCACCATGACGATCGGCGACGGCGCGTTGCTGCCGCTCAGCGGCATTATCAACAACAGCGGCCTCATCTCGCTCGACTCGACCGGCAGCGATACGCTGCTGCAGGTCATCCAGCACGGCGTGACATTGCAGGGGGGCGGGCAGATCCTGCTGTCCGACAGCGCCGCCAACATGATTTCCGGCACAGGGCCGGACGTCACTCTGGTCAACGTCGACAACACGATCTCGGGCGCCGGCCAGCTGGGCGGCGGCATGCTCAGCATCGACAACCAGGGCACCATTATCGCCACCGGCTCGCACGCGCTGGTCATCGATACCGGTGGCAGCGTCGTCACCAACTCCGGAACGCTCGAGGCAACGGGTTCAGGCGGCTTGACGGTCTCCGGCGGCCTGGCGAATTCAGGCATGCTCTGGGCCAATGGCGGCGACATCGTGATCCACGGCCAGGTTACCGGCGACGGCGACGCCACCATCGGCAATTTGTCGAAGCTGGAATTCGGTGGCGCCTCGTCGACGGACGTCACCTTCGGACACGACGCTGCCGGCATGCTGCAACTCGACGATTCTTTCGACTACAGCGGACGGATCGGGGGCATCACCAATGATGACAGGCTGGACCTCGGCGATATCCTGTTCGGTGCGGGAACGACGGCCGTCTATCAGGCAAACCAGGATGGCAGCGGCGGAACGCTGACCGTTTCGGACGGCACCCACGGCGCCGCGCTGCATCTGGTCGGCAATTATGATGCGAACGCCTTCAAGCTTGCCGATGACGGCCAGGGTCATACCGTCGTTTCGTACAATCCGGCGGAATTCACGCTGACCGGCATCGGCAATGGAGCGATTTCAAGCGACTTCGTGGTGTGAGCGAAAAGGGCCGCCGGCTACGGCGGCTCCCTGACCTGACGAGTATCAAGTGGGGTTCTGGAAGTGGATAGCAAGTCTCGAATTGTGAAGGATGCGCTTCGGGCATGCCGCCGCTATTTCCTGGTTGCGGCGGCATTCAGCCTCGCGATCAACCTGCTCTACCTCGCTTCCCCCCTCTACATGCTGCAGATCTACGACCGGGTTGTCACCAGCGGCAGCGAAACCACGCTGGTGATGCTGACCCTGGTGTTGCTGGCAGCCTTCCTTTCGCTGGCGGGTCTCGACCTTGTCCGCGCCTGGATCCTGACGCGTGCCAGCGCCCGGCTCGACCGGCTGCTTTCGGCAAAGATCCTGGCCGCGTCAGTCGAAAACCCATCGCCCGGCTCCTCGCCGAGCCAGCCGATCCGCGACTTCGATACGTTCAGGCAGGTCATCACCGGCAGCGGCATCCACGCTTTGTTCGATCTGCCATGGTCGCCCATCTACATCGGCATCATCTTCCTGCTGCATCCGTGGCTCGGCTTCTTCGCGCTGGGCTGCTCGTTGCTTCTGATCGGCATGGCCGTTCTCAACGAGTATCTCGTGCGCTCGCCGCTGAAGCAGGCCAACGAGCTGGCGACGAACAACTATAACTTCACCGAGATGAGCCTCAGGAACTCCGAAGTCGTTCGCGCCATGGGGATGATCGACGGTCTCATCCGCCGCTGGGGGCGCGACCGCAACCTCGCGCTGCGGCGCCAGGCGGAGGCAAGCGACCGTGCCGCCTTGATGTCGGGCCTCATCCGGTTCCTGCGGCTCACCATGCAATCGCTGATCCTCGGTCTCGGCGCCTATCTGGTCATCGAACGGCAGATTACCGGCGGCACCATGTTCGCGGCGAGCCTCCTGCTGGGCAGGGGGTTGCAGCCTGTCGAGCAGATCGTCGGCCTCTGGCGCAGCCTGATCCTGGCGCGGGCAGCGTTGGCAAGGGTCGAGAGGCTGGTCGACGGGGGTGCGCGCAACGAAAGAGCGTTCAACCTGCCGAAGCCCAGCGGCATGATTTCCGTCGAGCAGGTAAGCTTTGCAATTCAAAGCCAGCAGAAAGTGCTTCTGCGCGACGTGTCGTTTCGGTTGGAAGCAGGCGAGGCGCTCGGAATCGTTGGCCCCTCCGGCGCCGGCAAGTCGACCCTGGCGCGCCACCTTGCCGGCGTCATGCAACCCAGTCGCGGCACGGTCAGGCTGGATGGCGCCGACCTGTCGCAATGGGGGCACGACGCATTAGGTGATCACATCGGCTACCTGCCGCAAGATATCGAACTCTTCTCCGATACCGTCGCCGCCAACATTGGGCGCTTCAAGACCAATGTCGACCAGGAGGTGATCGAGGCCGCGCGGCTCGCCGGCGTACACGAGATGATTATCCGACTGCCGCAGGGCTACGAGACGCAGATCGGCGAGGGCGGCGCCGTGCTGTCGGGAGGATATCGGCAACGGATTGCTCTTGCCCGGGCGGTGTTTGGAACGCCGAACCTGATCATTCTCGACGAGCCGAGCTCCAATCTAGACGCCGATGGCGATCGCGCGCTGAGCGACTGCGCGATCGAGCTCAAGCGCCGCGGCAGCACTGTTATCATCGTCTCGCACCGGCCCTCGACCTTGGCGAATGTCGACAAGATCCTGCTGTTGCGCGATGGCGCCGTCGAGGCGTTCGGCATGAGAAACGAGATCGTGGCGCTGCTCAACCAGCGCGCGGCTCCAATGGCAGTGGCGACCCAATGAGCTGTGGTGGTCGGAGAGATCGATGAGCGACAGTGCCCTCACTTACCATAGCCTGCCCGGCGAGGCCGGCATCCTGGCTCCGGATTCCATCCGGGTGCCGGCCTATATCGGCCTGCTGATCATAATGGCCTTTTTCGGCATTTTCGGCGGCTGGGCGGCCTTTGCCCCTCTGAACGGTGCCGTGCTCGCCGATGCCATTGTCAAGGTGGAAGGCAATCGCAAGAGCGTCCAGCACTTCGACGGCGGTACGGTGAAGGAGATCCGCGTTAAGGATGGCGACGTCGTCAGGAAGGGCGACATAATGCTGAAGCTGGACGACACCAGGATCCGGTCCGAGTTCAATCTCTATGCCCAGCAATATGCACTGTTGCGCGCCACCGATGCCAGGATCCGCGCCGAACTGGACGGCAGCGAGGCGGTTGCCTTTCCCAAGGACATCCTCAAGGAGCACCAGGACTACCTCAAGGACGCAATGGCAAACCAGATCGCCGACCTGGAAAGCCAACGCGCCTCGATGGCCGGCGCAAGGCAGATCCTCGAGCGGCGCATTGCCGAGCTCGAGGAGCAGATACGGGGCAAGCAGTCTCGGGTCGAATCCTACCGGGCCCAGCTCAAATCGACGATCGGCGAGAAGGCCAGCCTGTCGAAGCTGCTCAAGGCCGGTTTGACGACCCGCCCACGCATCCTGGAACTGGAAAGGTCGGCCTCGGATTTGCAGGGCTTGATCGACGATAATCTCGGCGCCATCGGCGGCAGCCAACAGAGCAAAGCCGAACTCGAGAGCCAGATCGCACAATTGACCAATGAGCGCCGGACCAAGCTGTCGGCCATGCTGATCGATACGCAATCGAACCTGTCCGACCTCATACCCAAGATGTTCGCCGCCCAGGCTGCCATGGACCGGGCCGAAGTGCGTGCGCCCTATGATGGCCAGGTGATGGATCTCAGCGTTTTCTCGATCGGTGCGATCGTGGCGCCGGGCCAGACCATTCTTGACATCGTGCCGACCGAGAATTCACTGATCGTCCAGGCACAGGTTCGCGTCGACGATATATCGAACCTGCGTCCCGACATGGCCGCCGAAGTTCGTTTCACATCATATAAGCAGCGTTCGATACCCATAATTCATGGACGCGTCGCCCGCATTTCGGCGGATCGCATTACCGACACCAAGACCGGCTTCCCCTATTATCTCGCGGACGTAGCGGTCGATCCGGTGGAATTGGCCGCAGCCCCACAGATCGCGCTTTATCCGGGCATGCCGGCGTCAGTCATGATCGTTACCGAGCAACGCACGGCGCTCGACTACATTCTAGGGCCGCTGGTTGTGTCGTTCCACTCAGCGTTTCGCCAGAAATGACGGATCAGTCCATCACCGCACGCGGCGAGAACTCCCGTCAACAAATCGCGAAGAATCCGTGTCTCCGCCTTGCGGCGCGCCTGCCATCTTGTGAAAAATCGAGGAGACACTCGGATATAGGTGCGGGCGTGATGTGCGCGGTGAATTGGTTCAGCCGCTTGCCAAGCTCAATATCGAAGGCTCTATGCTATCTCGAGTGATATCGACCGCCGCAAGGGTGACAGGCAGCTTAAACCGTCGTGGGCCAGCGCTGCCCGGATTCAAATAAAGCACGCCATCCACTGTCTCCATCCTCGGCACATGCGAGTGACCGGACACGATCAAGTCGATGCCCTGGGCAACCGGGTCGATCTGCAGCGTCTTGAGATCATGAAGCACGTAGATTGCTCGCCCGGCGAGGCGTACGAGCTCGGTTTCCGCGTATGGGAGCGCCCAGCCACCGGTGTCTACGTTTCCTCTGATCGCGGTAACCGGCGCGATACAGCGAAGCGCCGTGATGATCTCAGGGCGACCGATGTCTCCTCCATGAATGATGTGGTCGACCCCGGCCAGGCAACGCGCCGCCTCCGGCCTCAGCAAGCCGTGCGTGTCCGAGATAACGCCAATTCTGAATGTCATGGCCCTGCCACTAGACGGTGAGGGTGGTTAAATCCGTTGCGATAAGGCTGTTCGCAAACGCCTGAACGGCTTCCGCGAGAATTTCTTCGTCGCAATAGCGGCCGGAGATGTGCGTAAGAACGAGCTGCTTTACATCGCTGGTCGCTGCCAGCGATGCTGCCTCCGCGGCTGTCAGATGTCCGTAGTCGCGCGCCATCGCTGCATCTCGTTGCAGGAATGTGGCTTCGATGACAAGCAGGTCGGCGCCGCTCACCTTGTCGGCCAATCCATCAGTGGTTTCGGTGTCGCCTACTATGACCAGCTTCTTGCCAGCCCCGGGTGGCCCGAGGACTGCTTCGGGAGCAATCGTTCGGCCGTCGGGGAGAGAAATTGAGCGGCCTTCGGCCAAATCCTTCCGGATCGGACCGTCTGGCACACCGAGAGCTACCAAGCGGTCCGAACGGAGGTGACGACGCGCCGGCGTCTCGAAGACGAAGCCATAGCTGTCGGTGTCGCGATGGCGAACTTGAAAGCAATCGACGGTGAACTCATCCACCTCGAACACGCGTCCGGGGGCAAGCGGCACGAGTTGCAGCGGGATCGGCGCGCGTCCCTCACCCCAAAGGCCAGCGAGCATGCGGGCGACGACGTCAAGAGTGTCTGCGCTACCATGAATGGTCACATGGTTCTTGCTCTGCCGGAGCCGAAGCGTCGAGAACAAGCCTGGAATCCCGAGCACGTGGTCGAAATGCGCGTGCGTGAGGAGCAGGCGATCAAGTCGCCTGAATCCGGCGCCGCTGCGCAGAAGCTGACGCTGGGTGCCTTCCCCGCAATCGACCAGCACCCGTTGACTGCCGGCTTCAACGAGCAGCGCCGGGTGATTGCGCTCGGCCGAGGGCACGCTGGCCGAGGTCCCGAGGAAGATAAGCCTGAAGGTCATGCGAGCAGTCTACCTCGCGGGCAACGAGACCTCAAAGCGGGCGAAGGAGCGGTCCTAGATAGACTTTGCGTAACCGGTTTGGCGCCGGAGATATGGACATTGTGCATGGTGCTCTGGACATCGCTGGCGACCTCGATCTGCCCAAGCTTCGCTGTCGGGATTCGACGAAGCGATTTCGCATCTGCGCATACCGGCCACAAGCTCATTGGCATGCTGGTCCAATCTCAATGAGACAGCATTGCTGCGACCTGGTTTCTTGTCCGCCAGGCTTGTGAGGCACTGAAAAAAGGGAAGACAACCAGGTGTCAGTAAAAAAAGGCCTCTACCAAAGGCCTGAACGAACCTCGTCGTCGACACTTTGTTGGACATCTATTTCGCGGAGAAGAAGAGGCTCTCCACCTTGCCGAGGAGTAATAGCGACACAAACTGTCGACCTCAAAGTGCATCGATGACGGTACTTTTCAAGATTGGAGCGCGGTGCCGAGAGGTTGAAAATCGTCCGATTGATCCCGATAGTTGGCGAAATCTCAAAAATACTTTCTAATCGATTTTCTCTTTAAAATCAGAAACCTAACTTTTTGACGGCCCGTTGATCGGTGTTGTGCGTCACAAATAAGAAAAAGCCAGATGGATCAATGAGCTAGCTGGGCTGGAAACAATCGAGTGGGAGTAGGGAACCGCGGCAATAGCAGAGATTCAGCTGCCCTCTTCCGGACCGTTGGTTGATCTGACACGTCGTTGCTTCGGAAGCAAATCCCGTTCAGCCCGACAGAGGGTTTTGGCGTACAACGGCGTGCAAATAGGCTTGTCTAACAGGCCATAACCAAGGGCTGTGGTTTGCTGCGTTCGAGGTCGGCGGCAGTTTTTGCGGCTTAAGCTGCATCTCTAGTCCTACATCCCGCGCAATCGCCCAAACCGGAAATGCTTCAGCTCGGCCGCATAAGTGGACCCGTCGAATTTGTTGGCTCTGGTATCCGGGAGACGCAGAAGATGCCGACCCCTCGACAGATCGCGCGAAGCCGTTTTGTCGAGAGCAGGTTTGTCTCGCCAAAGGTAATCGCTGGTTAGATTCACTTCCTCTCATCTAACCAGCGACATGCTGGACAGTAGGCGCTCAAGAACGGTTTCTCCTGACGACCAATACCCGGATCGAGAGGTTTTCCTGGTGCGATCGCGGAGGCTGCGGTTTGGCGTGCGCAAAGGCGGGTCCGCAATGCGCCTCAATCAGTTGTAGAGCCCGCCGTAGCCAGTCCCCGAAAGCGGTCATTTTGAGCAGTCAGGCGGGGTGGCTCGCTTGCGCAGCATGTCTGCCATTCCTGGCGAAGCGCAGCCTTTTTCGAAAGCGGTCGTCGCTCAACCAATGCTTATTCTAAAGGCCTGTTCCGGGGGGGCTCTGCCGGTCGACTTTCGAGCAGACATGTGCTCGCTTGGTGCTCAGGCGCAAACCCTAATCGACTGTGCATGTCTCCCCAGGGTTCGCAATGTCCCAGCGCAACGTCATGGTCAATTCTGAAGGCCATCACGGATGGACGAGAAATAGCGGTCGGTTCCTACCTGCCCGCCCTTCAACGCGACCTCCAGTCCGTCGATCGCATCGATGCTGGAATGGGCTACGCAAAGCGGGGAACCGGGCGAGGCGGGCAGGGGCATCCTGACGGTCAGCGCGTCTACACCCATTTGTCCCAGCGCATGGCTTGATGTGTCACCGCCTGCGATGATCACGCGCCGCAAACTCTGCTCCTCCGTCAATTGGCGCAGCAGCGCACCAAGGCCGCGGCCAAGCTTGTGGCGGGCACCATCCTCCCGGTCGATTTCGGCGCCCCTGTCGGCGGTGGGGCCAAGTGCCGTATAGAGGATGACGCTGCGCCCGGCTTGCAGACTGGCGCGGCCCTTTGCCGCCGCACGCGCAATCGCCTGCACCGACCCCTCCGAAACCAATTCGACAGGGTCGACCTCAATGCCGTCGAAACCGTCGGACAGGGCATGCCGGATCTGTCGTTCGGTGGTCGGCGAGCAACTGCCCGACACGACGGCCACCCGGTCGACGGCACCCGGCGGCGCAAAGCGTGGCCCAGCGTTGGCGATGCCCCTCGACGCCCACTCGGTCAACAGCGCATATTCGATTCCGGACGAGCCGACGACGATGGAACCGCCCGGTTTGCGAACCCGCCATATTTCCTTGCCAGCAAGGGCTTGGGTCTCCCGGTTATCGACGTCGATAAGAACGATGGCGGCACCGTTCTCCACGAGGCGATCGAATGCCTGCGATCGCGATGTGGACTGCAGCGTCGCCAGGTCAAGCAATCCCAAGGAGAGTCCGGTCTGTCGCGACATATGAATCAGCAGGTCGGACTCATTCATCGGCGTCGTCGGATGGCGGCTCATCACCGGATGACGGTCGATGCGGAAATACTGGTCGCGATAGGCCGCGAACAAGTGGCCAAAGGCAGTGTAGCGTCTGAGCTGTGGTGCGCCGACCAGCATAGGCACGCTGTCCTGTGCGAAGACCGAGCGGCCGATCTCGATTGCCCGGCCGATGCTGCCGATTACCGGACTTGAATCGAAGGTCGAGCAGACCTTGTAATGGCAGATCTCGGCTCTCAGCGCCTTCAGCCAGGCGAACGCGTCACGCAAATGCGTGTCCATCCACTGCGGGGTCTCGCTGCGGCTGGTGCCAGCGAGGCCAACCGCACGACAGTGCGAAAACCGTGCAAGCTGCTCGGCGTCCGGCTGGCGCATGAACAACACGGTCGGAACGCCACCAAGCTCGAGTGCTTCCATCACATCGGTCGAGCCGGTGAGGTCGTCGCCATAGTAGCTGAGCAGCAGGTCTTGCATGGCTGTCAGGCCGCCCTGCCATCGCCGAATTTTTCAATCGACCGCGCTAGTTCGGCATGGCTGCGGGCATGATCGGCCAACGGAATGCCGTCCACAGCCGCCTGCCAGGCCTGACGCACGGCGCGCACGCCGGCGCCTGGTCCGTCCGGATGGCTGACGATGCCGCCGCCGCAGAGATAAAGGAGATCGACCGTTCGCCCGGTGCGTTCATAGGTCTCGGGTGCCTGTCCACCCCATTGGCCGGAACCGGCCACCGGCAGCGCGCAATCGTCAGGCGAGAAGATCGGCGTGGTCACTGCCTTGAAGGAGCGGACGAAGGATGCATCTGGTTCCCAGTATTTCGAGGCAATGCCATTAATCTGGAACTGGTCGACGCCGAGCAGCCGCCAGAACTGCTGCCAGACTCTGAAATCCATGCCGAGGCCGGGATGGCGGGTGAGGATGTCCCAGCCATTGCGGTGGGCGTGCAGCACCAGGCCGGAGCGCTTCCTCAAGAACGCCATGCCGCCGAAGCCGATTGAGTTGATGTTGACCACGGCACAATTGCCGCCGGCCTTGATCACCAGATCGTGGTTGCGCATCATCTCGTCGGGATCGGCATGCGAGATGCCGAAGGCATACATCACCTTCTTGCCGGTCTTCTGTTCATGGTCGAGGACGAGCGGCATGATCGCCTTTATCCGCTCCGCCAGCGGCGAATAGGCAGGGCTCATCAGCTTCTCGTCGTCCTTGATGAAATCGACGCCGGCCTCGATCAGTTCGCCCACCATCGCGGCCGTCTCACGCGGCCGGAGGCCCAGCGCCGGCTTGACGATGGTGCCGATGATCGGACGGTCCTCGACGCCGGTCAGCCTGCGGCTGCCAGCGAGGCCGAATTGTGGTCCGGGATGGGCGCCCCGGTATTGTTCCGGCAGCTTCATATCGATGACGCGAATGCCGGTGAGCCCCTTGATCGAATATGTGCCGCCGATGGCAATGGTCATCAGTGCCGCAAGGTCGGTGCCGATGGCATCGAACGGAAAGGCGATGTCGACATCAGCGCGCCTGAACGGTCCGTTGCCGGATCCCGGGAGAGACGGCTGCGCGGCATCAGGCAGGTGGCGGATTGCCAGCACGCGCGCCGCCACGCGAGCCTTCAGTTCCTCCGTCTCGCCCGGCAGCGCGACGAAGGTGCCGGTCGACTGGTCGCTGGCGATCTTGGCCGCCAGCGACTCGATGCTGCCGGCCGTCTCGATGCGGTAGGTCAAAGTGATCATGGACGTCGGCCGGTCGAAAAGGGTTCGAAAAAAGTTTCGTCGCGCAGGAAATCTGGTATAATGAGTACATAAGTATTGCAAGCACTATCCCAATTGGCGGCTACAGTCCGGTCAGCGGACGGGCATTCCAGGAATCGCAGCGGCAATGCTAGATAGGGCTGGGTCAAGGGAGTGATTCGCGACGATGAACCGTTCGGAGCCGATCGTCCGGCGCAAACTTTCCGACGAAGTCTTTGCAAGGCTGAAGCGGCTGATCACCAGCGGCGAACTGCAGCCCGGCGATGACATGCCGTCCGAGCGCGAGTTGATGGAGCGCTTTGAGGTCGGCCGACCGGCGATCCGTGAAGCCATGCAGGCGCTGAACAATATGGGGCTCGTCGCCATCTCGCATGGCGAGCGCGCCAAGGTGCTGCAACTGACCGCCAAGTCGATCATCAAGCAGGTCGACGGCGCGGCCAAGATCATCCTGTCTTCGTCCAGGGACACGCTGGAGCACCTGAAGACCGCGCGCATCTTTTTCGAACGCGGCATGGTCAGGGAAGCCGCGGAAAAGGCCACATCGGAGGATGTGCAACTGCTGAAGGCAACCGTGGCCGAGCAGCGCGCCGCGCGCGGCGATTCGGAGGCCTTCATCTCCGCCGACATGAAGTTTCATACCCAGATCGCGTCCATTTCAGGCAATCCGATCTATGTCGCCGTCAGCGAAGCCACGCTGGGCTGGCTGAAGGAATACCACACTGAAATGCTTATCTGGACCGGCAAGGAAAAATACACGCTGACCGAGCACGAGGAGATCATCGACCGCATCGAGCACCGGGATGCCGACGGTGCCGAGAAGGCGATGGTCAAGCACCTCGAACGCTCGCGTGCGCTCTATGTGATGAATTCCGAGAAGTGAAGCTCTAGCCGACCCGCATAGTGGCGTAGGACGACATCACGAGATGGTCCTGGCCAAGCGCCGAAACATCGACGGACACATCATTCGCCGTCAGGTTCGCCAGCCAGACGATGGTCCTGCCCGAGACAGAGCGACCGGCCAGCGCCAGGACCCGAGTCTCGTCGCTCGTCATGGCGGAAACATGCGTCAGTCCGGCCAACTCACAAAGCCCTTCGACGGCCTGGAAGATCGGCCGCGGCGTTCCTTGCGCGACGGGTTCGCCTGATCCCGCGACCACGCCGAACGGCCCGCTGAAGCTGGACAGTGTCAGCATCTCCAGGCCCGCCGGCGCGACGCGCGCGGCATAGCCGATCGTCCATGCGGCGGCGAACTGCGCGGCATGGCGGGGATCGCGGTTCGCCATGGCGATGCGTTGCCCCTGCGGATTGTCCTTGGTCGCGCCACCATAGGGGTTCTGGCGCATGGCCATCGTCGATGGCCCGATCCGGTACGGCTTTGTCCCGAAGATCGCCCGAGTGGACCGAATGATGAAGGGCAGCGCCTCCAGCGATTGCATGACGCTGAGATCATCGGCGGCATGCACGATCGGACAGGTGCAGTGGGTGATGAAATCGAGCTGGTGGGCCGGAACGCGCTTGCGGTTGAGCTCGGTAAAATAGCTGAACATGCCGCCGCCGAGACGGATATCGGGAAAGGCGCGGCGCGCCGCCGTGTAGACGTCCTCGAGCGGCGGGCATGCCGGCCAGGCACTGCCCGGCGGCGTCGACTGGCGGTCGACCGCAGGAGACACCGCGACAGCATCGAGCCGCAGGCCTGCCCGGCGTACCATATCGGCGACATCGGAAAGTTCGGCGTCGAGATCGCCGGCGCAGGCGACCACGCATTCCAGCGTCGTCGAAACAGGATAGGCGGCGGCGAGCCGGGCATGGGCGCGCAGCGCGTTGAGGCCGTGGCCTCGCGTCGGATCAAAGTGGAAAAGCAGCTGCCGCGGACCGAGCCTTCCCAGCACCGGCAGGTCGGCAAGTGCCGCCTCGACATCCTCGGGATAGATCACCACGCCGATGTCAGGCAGCTTCGAGCCGGCCTTGCCGAGTTCGACGCGGACGGGTTCGGCCGCCACTGCCGAGGCAGGCACGTTGGCGTCGCCGGTGATTTGCAGGCTGATCGTCTGACGCAGGGGTTGTCTGGCCGGCAGCACATAGGGCCATGGCAGCGCCAGCGGCCTCACATAGGTCTTGTAGGAAGCGTCAGACCAGTTGCGCTGGTCTTCCATTTCGAATGTGTCGCCATCCATCCGGCATTGCGCGACAACGCCGGGCCGCACCTGATGCGTGATGGCGCGCAAATCCTTGAACGGCTGCCAGGGGTCGATCAGATCGGGCAGTTCCGTCTCGACTACCCCGCCGTCGCTATGCTCGACCGTCACCGGGCTGCCGGCAAGACCGGCGATCGGGTGCAGGATGCAGAAGCCGCAGCGGTTGGTTTCGAAATCGCTCACTGGCAACGCGGTCACATCGAACACCAGCCTGCCGTCGGCGGAGCCTTCGATCGTGGCGCGGAAGCCGAGCCGGCTGCCGTTCGGGCCGAGGCAGCTTGCCGTGTAGCTGACTGAGAAACGGTCATCCTCCTGATCGATCGCCAGATCTGTCAGATCAGGCTCGTATGTGCCCCAGTCGCGGTCGCGCACGACATAGGCGATGGCGCGCAGCACTTCGATGCCGCCATGGCGGATGGTGCGCAGATTGCCGTTGACCAGCTCCGTACTCAGCGCGCCCGCGCGCAACGTGACCGGCTTAGGCTCGGCCGCGCGCGTGCCGTAGAGCTGGAAAGCCTCAGCCGTCATCTGAGCAGCGCGTCGATCCGCACCGGTTCTCGGCTGGCGGCACCGGCATAGGCCGCCTCGACCAGGGCTAAGGTCTTCAGATTGTCCGCGCCTGAAGTAGCCGGTTCCTGGCCTGATGCAAGGCAGTCGACCCAGTGCCGCTGGATGGCGGCAACGCTTTCCTGGATGTTGTGCCAAGGCCGCGAGGCCCAGGGCAGCAGTGGCGGCGAGAGGTCGCTCACCTTGGTTCCGGTTTTGCCTGTGACGGTCAGCCGGTAGCCTTGCGCCAGCCGGATCGTGCCGTCGCTGCCGTCGAGTTCGATGAGTGTTTCCGGGAACGGCTCCACGGCGAGCTTGGTCGCATAGCTGCAATCGACCACCGAAGTGGCGCCGCCGGCGTGGTCCATGAGCATCGTGGCGACATCCTCGCCGGCGATGGCCGGGTTGATGCGTGCGGTCCGCGCGGTCAGGCTCGACACATCGCCGAGCAGGAAGCGGGCGATGTCGAGAATATGAATGCCGAGATCCTCGATGATGAAGCGTTTGCCCGTCGCCAGATAGGGCTGGCCGGAAAACACGTCATAGCCGGAGCGAAAGGAGATGCGGCCGAAGAAGGGCGTCCCGATCTCGCCGCTGTCGAGTACGGCGCGCACCGCCTGGATCGGCGACTGCCAGCGAAAGTTCTCATGCACCATCAATGGCACGCCGGCTGTTTGGCAGGCCTCCACCATCGCCCTGGCATCACTGAGCGTCGGCGCGAACGGCTTCTGGCAGATGACGGGAATGCCGTGCGCGGCGGCCATCTCGACCAGCTCACGATGGCTGCCCACCGTGGTGGCGACGTCGACGAAGTCGAGTTTCTCCGCCGCAAACATCGAGGCTGCGTCCGTGTAGCGCCGTGCGACATCGAACTGGTCCCCGACGAGCCTGAGCCGCTCCGGATCGCGGTCGCAGATGGCGACGATCGCGGCGCCTTCGATGTCACGCCAGGCATGCATCTGGTTGACGGCGAAGAAGCCGCAGCCGATCAGCGCTCCACTTAAGCTCGCCATGCTCAACCCACCTTTGCCATCTGCATGAGGGTGACGCGCTGCTGCAGCCGGCGCTGCGCTTGGTCGACGACGACGGCGACGATGATGACCAGCCCCTTGATCACCATCTGCCAGAAAGAACTCACGCCCATCATCACCAGCCCGTCCGACAGGATGCCGATGACGAAGGCGCCGACGATGGTGCCGCCGATCGTGCCGCGCCCGCCCGACATCGAGGTGCCGCCAAGCACCGCCGCGGCGATGGCATTCAGTTCAAAGCTCTCGCCCGTCGCCGGATGCGAGGCCATCAGCTCCGACGAGATGATCAGGCCGACGATCGCGGCGCAGAAGCCGGAGAACATGTAGACGAACATCTTGACCATGTTGACGCGCACGCCCGAGATCCGCGCCGCGCGCTCATTGCCGCCGACGGCGAAGATATGCCGGCCGAGCGGGGTGTAGCGCGCGAGATAGGCAGCCCCAAGCGCCACCACGATCAGGATCCAGATCGACACCGGCAAGCCGAGCAGCCGGCCGGCGCCGAGGAAGCCGAAGCCGGTGGTGCCGAGTTCCGGCTTGCCGACGAGGTTGGGGAAGGTGCGGCCGTCGGAGGACAGCAGCGCGAAACCGCGCGCGACATAGAGAACGCCGAGCGTGGCGATGAAGGGGGCGACGTTGAGCCTGGTGATCAGCAGCCCGTTGACGGCGCCGATCGCTATGCCGACCAGAAGCGTGATCAGGGCGATCTCGACGACGTTGAAATAGACGGTGTAGCCGATCTGCAGGTCGATGCCGTTGAGCACGAGATAGCCGGCCACCATGCCGCACAGGCCGACGATCGAGCCGACCGAAAGATCAATGCCGCCGGTGATGATGACGAAGGTCATGCCCATGGCCAGGAACGCGTTGAGCGCTACGTGCTTGGCCATCAGGATCAGGTTCGCCGCCGACAGGAAGTTCGGCGCGGCGATCGAGAAGAACACCAGCACCGCGATCAGCGCGATGAAGGTCCTGAGCTTCATCAGCGTCAGCAGCGCGGAACCGCTGGAGGCGGAAGGAGCGGCCGCCTTGGCCGGAATGTCAGTCATCAGCGTTGCTCTCCATGTGCCGGTCCGTGGCCCAGCGCCGACGCAGCGACGATCGCCGCTTCCGTCGCCTCGGCGCGGTCGAACATGCCAGTCAGTCTGCCATTGCTCATCACCGCGACGCGGTCGGACAGCGCCATCACCTCGTCGAGATCGGAGGTGGCGAACAGGATGCCGAGCCCGTCGCGCGAAAGCTTGCGCATGGTGCGGAAGACGTCGGCCTTGGCGCCGACATCGATACCGCGGCTGGGTTCGTCCATCAAAAGCACTTTCGGTTCGGTGAGCAGTGCCTTGCCGATCACCACCTTCTGCTGGTTGCCGCCCGACAGTGACGAGACTTCCTGCGCCGGATCGGCGACCTTGATCGCCAGTTCCCGAACCATCTGGACGACGGCCTGCCGCTCGGCGCCGCCGCGGATATGGAACAGGCTGACGAAGCGCGACAAGCTCGCCAGCGTCAGGTTGCTGGCGACCGAGAGGATCGACACCAGCCCTTCGCGCTGGCGGTCCTCGGGGATCAATGCCAGCCCGCGCTGGATGCGGCGCGTCGTGTCGCGCTCCTTCACCTGCTTGCCGGCGATGAAGATCTTGCCGCTGGCATGGCCATGACGGCCCATGATGCAGTCGAACAGCTCGCTGCGCCCAGCGCCCATCAGCCCGTATATGCCGAGGATTTCGCCGGCGCGCAGCGACAGCGAGACATGGTCGACCGCCAGTCCGCCGGTAACGCGCGGCAGGCAGATCTCCTCGGCGCGGAAGATTTCCTCGCCGGGCTGATGTCCGTCGGCCTTGGCGAAATCCTTGGCATCCGAGCCGATCATCTGCCGCACGATCCACTGCGTGTCGACTCGTCTCATTTCCTCCTGGCCGGTGATACGGCCGTCGCGCAGCACGGTGACGGTGTCGCCGATGCGGATCAGTTCTTCCAGCCGGTGGGAGATGTAGACGATGGCGACGCCGCGCGCCTTGAGGTCGGCGATCACCTTGAACAGGATTTCTACTTCCGCCGCGCTCAATGCCGAGGTCGGCTCGTCCATGATCAGGATCTTGGCGTCGAGCGAAACCGCCTTGGCGATCTCGACCAGCTGTTGCTGGCCGATGCGCAGATCCTCGACCAACATGTCTGGCCGGATGCCGGCTTCGAGCCGGTCGAGGAATTCGCCCGCCCGCTTTTCCTGCTCCTTGCGGTCGATCTTGCCCAGCCGGTTGGTGATTTCGCGTGTGGCGAAGATGTTCTCGGCGACGGTCATGTTGCCGAACAGGTTCAGCTCCTGGAACACCATGCCGATGCCGCGCGCCACCGCATCTCCCGATGAGGAGAAGGAAACCTCTTCGCCTTCGAGCAGGATGCGGCCGGCGGTCGGCTGCTCGACGCCGGCGATGATCTTCATCAGCGTCGACTTGCCGGCGCCGTTTTCACCGACCAGCACGTTGACGGCACCCTTGCGCACCTCGAAGTTCGCCTGCTTGACCGCCACCGTGCCGGCATAGACCTTCGAGACGTCCTCCAGCTTGAGGATGACCTCGCGACCAGGGCTCATGGCTTCGGCCCGATCTCGGCCTCCGCCGGAGTCACCAGCGGCAGGTCCTGGCCACCTTCGATCGTATAAGCGCCGATCACCTTGGCGGCGCGGCCTTCAAGTGCCTCGCGCGGCAGTTTGGACAGCACGGCCTTGTCCGCATAGGCGTTGAAAGCCTTGCCGAACTGGGCGAAGTCGATCTGGTTGGTGAAGTCGTTGAACTGGACGAAATCGAGGCTGTCGCGCAGTGCCGTGCCGCGCATCGCTGGCCCGATCTGGACGCGCGCATCGGCCTTGCCGTCGCCATCCACGTCAATGTCCATCGTTGCCGCGCGCGACTGCGTGTTGGCGGCGATGATCTTGCCCTCGACACGCACCGCGAAGGTCCATGGCGAATTCGCCTGCTTCCTGGGGTTGCCGTATTTGGCGCCGGCCGCCGCCGGATCGGTCTTCGCCAACGCATGGACCTCGGCAAACGGCCCGGCCTTCTGCTTGAGATAGGGTATGACCTTCGAGGCCCAGATGTCCTCGACCATCTTGTCCGGTTTGAAGGCAGGCGCATTGTTTTCGCCTTGCGCCACGGGCGTCGGCAGGATCTTGCAGGCGCTGAGGCCAAGGCCCACGAGCGCCGCAAGCATCATCCCGGTGAAACGGGTCAGCCAAGTCAATCTGTTCGGCATGGCGGTCAAAAAATCACCCGGAACGTGAAACTGGAGCAATTCCAGAAAAAGTGTGAAACGGTTTTTCGTCCGAAATTGCGTCAAAACAAAACTGGGCGAGGGGCGAACACAGGTCCGCCCCTCGCCGTTGCGTTGGGCCGGCTCAGTTCTTCAGCGCGAAGGTTTCCAGCTTGGCGGCATTTTCGCCATTGACGAGCACGCAGTCCATCAGCTGCTTTTCCTTCTCGGGTGACTTCTTGTTCTTGATGAAGTCGTTGGCCTGTTCGACCGCCATCTGCGCCTGGGCAAAGGCAGGCTGCAGCACTGTCGCCTTGATGCCGCCGGAGGTGATGGAATCGCGCACGTCGTTCGAGCCGTCGAAGCCGACGACGATGACATCCTTGCGGTTCGCGGCGGCGAGCGCGGCATAGGCGCCCATCGCCATCGTGTCGTTGCCGGAGATGACGCCCTTGATGTCGGGATTGGCCTGCAGGATCGATTCCATCTTGGAATAGGCCTCGGTCTGGCTCCAGTTGGCCGACTGCTGCGCGACCATCTTCAGGTCCGGATAGTCATCGATGACGTCATGATAGCCCTTGGAGCGGATACCGGCATTGGTGTCGGATTCCTTACCGACCAGCTCGACGAAGTTGCCCTTTTCACCCATCAGCTTGACGAACTCCTGCGCGCCGAGCTGGGCGCCCTGGTAGTTGTTGGAGACGATCTGCGCCACGGCGACGCCGGTGGCGTTGATCTCGCGGTCGATCAGGAACGAGGGAATGCCCGCGTCCTTGGCCTTCTGCACGGCCGCGACGGTGGCGTCGGCGCCGGCATTGTCGAGGATGATCGCCTTGGCGCCGCGGCCGATCGCGGTGTCGATCAGTTCGGACTGCTTGTTGGCATCGTCGTCATGCACCAGCACCAGCGCCTCGTAGCCGAGTTCCTTGGCCTTGGCCTCGGCGCCGACCGCTTCCGCCTTGAAGAACGGATTGTCATGCGATGGCGTGATGATGGCGATGAGGTCCGCCGCGTAAGCAGGCATCGCCGTGCCGAGCGCCAGCACGCCGGCGAACGCCGCAAGCGTTATTCTGCGAGTCAGTTTCATGAAGTCCTCCCGTTTAAAAAGCTTGTGTCTCGACCGATCGAGGCCACTGTCTGCGTTTGAATCCATCAGCCTGTGAAGGTTGCGGAACGCCTGGCCCAAGCCGTCAGTCGGCCTCCCAAGCAAGTTCCTGTTCCCCGCCATCCTCCACCCGTCTCAGCTTCGAACTCCCGGCGAAGCGTGGTTGATCCGAGCGGAGATTAGCTTAGTCAACTGGTATGATGAGTCAACCACAAATTCAGGTAATCTGTACCCAAGTCAACTCAGGTGATCCGCTGAATGCTGGCTGCGATCTCTTCCGGCTCGAAGACCCGCTTCCAGTCGTCGCGCATCAGCACCGGCTTGCCGAATTCGATCGCCTTGTTGCAGGCGTCAGAGAACACGCCCTTGGTTTCGCCGAAGATGACGGCGCCGAGCACGTTCATGTGGCCAAGCAGGAAATCGAGCGCCGCTTGCCGGTCGACGCCACGCGCCACGACCTCGTCGACCGCCTCCTTCATGACGACCAGCAGCGAAGCGCAAACGGTTTCCGAAAGACCTGGCTCGAGTAGCGCCATCTGTTTGACGGAAACGCGGTGCGAGCGCATCACCGGCGCCCAGATGATCTTGGCGATGGCCTCGCCCTTGGCATAGTCGGCTTCCGGTCCCTGCATCAGGGCGCTGACCATGTGCTGCTTGGCCTTCACACCGCCGAAATAGTCCTTCTTCGCCGCCATGTCGGTCTCGTCGTTGAAGATCGGCGGATGGCAGGGATGGGTGACGAAGTAGGTCAGGTCGGGACGATCGGGCAAATGGCCGGCGAACGGCGCGGCTGCGTCGAGTACGATGACCATCGTGCCCGGCGCAAGCTTGCTCTCGATGCTTGTCGCGACTTTGCCGATATGGGTGTCCGGCACGGCCAGGATCACCACGTCGGCGCCTTCCAGCGCCTCGTCGGCGCTGACCGTGTCGAAGCCCAGTCCGGTCTTCAGCCGCTCACGCCCGGCCTCGCTGACCTCGACATGGCGGATCGTATAGGGCGAGCCGCGGAAATTGGTCGAAAGGCGGTAGCCCATTTTGCCGCCGGCACCGAACAGCGCAATCGTCGTCATCTAGCCTTGCTCCCTGGTCGTGGACGATGGCATTACCGATCGTCATCTTACCTACTGGTATGATCACTCTACCACATTGGCAAGGGAAATCATCATCCGCTTGTCATTCCCGGCGGACAGCCGCCGCATTTGGCTCGGATTCCAGTGTGCCGTCGTCGTCGGTGCGGTCGACGGCGGCTCGGCGCGACAGCACTTGCCGGCCGGCCAGCGCCAGAACGAAGATGACGACGATGCCTTGCACGATGTCCTGCGCACCTGGCGGCAGGCCGACGATCTGCATGGTGGTGACGATGAGGATCAGCAGGATACTGGCGAACAGCGTGCCGACGGCGCTCGCCGAGCCGCCAAAGATCAGCGTGCCGCCCAGCACCACCGCGGCGATCGACTGCAAGAGATAGGGCTGGCCCATTTCGAGGAAGGCGCCACCTATATAGGCGCCGAGCAGCAGCCCATTGAGCGAAGCCAGCACCGACGAGATGATGAAAGCCGAAGCGATGACCCGGTTGTTGCGGATCGCGGCCAGCCGCGCGGCGGTGCGGTTCTGGCCGACCGCCGACAGCAATTGTCCGAAAACCGTGTAGCGCAGTACGAAGGAGGTCGCGGCCACGCCAACGATGGCGATGGCGGCCATGATCGGCACGCCGGCAATGCGGCCCGTCGCCAGCGTCTTCAAGAGCGGGCTCACGCCGAAGCCCGCTATGGCGCGGTTCGATAGCAGTGTCGCGGTTGCCAGTACATAACCTGTCGCCAGCGTGGCAATGATGGCCGGTATGTTCAGCCCGACGACGAGCAGCGAATTCAACCCGCCGATCGCAAGGCCGAGCAGGATCGCGGCGCCGACGCCGATGGCAAGGTTGGCGTCCTGGCCCTTGATCGTGAGCAGCGCCACGAAGGCGCTGAGCGTGATCACCGAGGCCACCGAAAGGTCGATATTACCGCGCCCGGTGGTGACGACGAACATCTGGCCGATGCCGACGACGGTCAGGAACGAGGCCGACAGCATGATGCCCGACAGGCTGGAGAGGCTGAAGCGGTTGGTGACTACGGAGAGCACCAGCCAAAGCAAAAGCACGCCGATCGCCGACCAGACCCAGCGGTTCTTCTGTGCCCAGAGGCTGAAGGCGACGAGGCCGTTCATTGTTCGCTCCTGCGGTCTGCGATCAGGCTGCGCAGCGTCAAAAGGGCGATGAGGATCAGCCCTTGCGTTGCCGCGTTGAAGTCGCTGCTCACGTTTAGCGTGCCGAGCAGGGCGCCGATCAAGGCCAGTGTGACCGCACCGGCGACGGTGCCGACCGGCGAGATGACACCGCCCAGCAGCGAGCAGCCGCCCATCACTACGGCGGCGACGCTGAGCAGCGTGAACGAATTGCCGGAATTGATGTCGCTTGCCGTGTTGATCGCCGTCAGCGACAGGCCGGCGGCAGCGGCGAACAATCCGGCGACGAGGTAACGCACCAGGGCATAGCGCGTCGGCGACCAGCCGGAGCGGATCATGGCGGTTGGATTGTTGCCGAAGCCGCGCAGCACCACGCCGAGCGGCAGCCGGTCGATCACCAGCACCACCAGCGCGACGGCGGCGATGAGGATGATGGAGGTGGGCAGGAAACCCACCGACCAGCTGAACATCGCCGACAACCATTCGGGGCTGGTGCCGCCCGGTGTCGGCTGCAGCGCGTAGCCCAGTCCCATCCAGATGAAGGAGGCGCCGAGCGTGACGACGATGGCCGGGATCTTGCGCGCCTGGATCAGGCCGCCAAGCCCAGCATAGGCGGTGACCGCCGCCGCCAGCGCCAGCGCACCGAGCCATGGCTGATCGTAGAGCAGCGTGGCGGAGAGCACACTGACCAGACCAGCAAAGGCGCCGACGCCGAGATCGATCTCGCTGCCGCCGACGATGAACATCTGCGCCGCCGTCACCAGCACCAGGGACAGCGCCGGCATCAACAGCAGGTCGAGCCCGAAGATCGAGGCCACCGCCGGGTTGGCCGAGATCATCACCGCCAGCACGGCGGCGAGGCCGATGAAGGGGGCCGCGTTGACCAGCCGGCGGGCAAGGCCGGCGCCGGCGGCGCTGTGCCCCGGGCCGGCACAGGTGTCCGCCTGCTGGGCAAAGGATGCGCCGACGACGGCCGATTCCGTGATCGCTTCGCCGCTCAATTCCTTGACGATGCGCCCGCCTGAAAACACCAGCACGCGGTCGCAGGCCAAAAGCTCGGCGTCTTCGGTCGTGTGCCAGACCAGCGTGCGACCACTGTGCGCGATCTTGTTGCAGAGCCGGTAGAAGTCTTGTTTCGTGGCAATGTCGACGCCGCGCGTCGGATCGTTGAGCAGCAGGATCGGCGTGTCGGCGACGAGCGCGCGGGCAACCAGCGCCTTCTGCTGGTTGCCGCCGCTGAGTTCGAGGATGTTGGAGCCGAAGCGTTTGTCGTCGAGCCGCAACCGGCCGGCTGCAACGCCGGCCGCCTCGCGGCAGGCGCGTTCCGAAACAAGGCCCAGTGCCGGACGGCGGGCAAGGCTGCCGATGCTGATGTTTCCAAGCACGCTCCACAGTGGGAACACGCCTTCCTTCTGGCGGTCGCCGGCAATGAAACCGGCGTCGCCGCTCCTGGTGATCGCGGTTCCTCCGGTAGAATCCGGCTCGAAGACAGCGTGCAGCAACTCCTTCTGGCCGCTGCCCTCGAGCCCCGCCAGTCCGATGATCTCGCCGCGGCCGATCTCGATATCGCGGCCGAGTCCGGCGGTCAGGGAACCGGACAATTTAACCAGCGCCTCGCCGCTGCTGGCGGCGACGGCGCTGTGCTGGTGGATTGAATTGGCGTCGCCGCCCATGAGCTGCACCAGTTGGCCGATCGAGGTGTCGGCGACATCGCCGCGCCAGGCGGTGCGTCCGTTGCGCAGCACCATCACCTGCGTGGCGATGTCGATGATTTCCTGCAGCTTGTGGCTGATGAAGATGAAGGCGAAGCCGGATTTGGCACGCTCACGGATAAAGGCCCGCAACTGTCTGGAGCGGTCGAGGTCGAGCGAGGAGGTCGGCTCGTCGAGCACGATCAGCTTGACGCCGGGCGTGGCGGCGGCGCGCGCGATCTCGACCATCTGCCGCTCGGCGATGGAGAGATGGCCGACTTCGGCGTTCACATCGATGCCGTTGGCGTGAAAGACGGCGTCCAGCGCTGCGCGGGCGCGGTCCCTGTAGAGTGCGCGCCAGCCCGGCCGGTTGGCCGCGTCGCCGGGTGTCTCCAGGAAGAAGTTCTCGGCGACGGAAAGGTTGGCGCACAGCGACAGTTCCTGGTGAACCATGCGGATGCCGCGCCTTTGCGCCTCCGCCGTGTCATAGGCGCCGAAGCTCACGCCCTGTCCGGCGAACGAAATCGAGCCGAGGGTCGGCGACGTCGCCCCGCACAGGATGCGCATCAGTGTCGACTTGCCGGCGCCGTTGCCGCCGACCAGGCCGATGATTTCACCGGCCGAGACGGCGAGGTCGATCTGCGCATTCGCCAGCGTCGGCCCGAAACTCTTGGTGACCCGCGACAGCGAGACGACGTTTGGCCTGATGTCGGGTATCGTAGCGGCTGCGCCTTCCGGATCGGCTACGGCAAGATGGGACATTCGTCCTCCGTTTCTTTACGGGCAAGGACCGGGCGCGGCCGTCTGGGCGGCGCCCGGTCCTTGGCAATGACAAGCCTTACTTGCTGAGCAGGTTCTGCTTGACCCAGTCGAGCGAATAGCTGGGGCTGATGATCTGGCCCCCCGGCAGCTTCGCATAGTCCTTGAGATTGCTGGCATCGACGGTCGCCACCGGCATGATCATCAGCTTCGGTGCCTTGTCGCCCTTGAGCAGCGAAAGGCCGAGCCAGAATGCGGCGCCGCCAATGCCCGGCGTGGTGTTCATCGAGACCGTCTGGTAGCTGTTCTTGGCATTCTCCTCGGCCCACCATTTGACGAAGTCGGTGCCGCCGCCGCCTTCGATGATCGGCATCTTGCCGGCATAATCACCGCCATATTGGACGAAGGCCTGGGCAATGCCGACATCGTCGCTGCCGCCTTGGCCGAGCACGGCGTCGACATGTGGCAGCGAGGGCAGGACGTTGGCGATCGCCGCCTGCGCGACCGAGGCGGTCGCCTGACCATAGACGGTGGCGACAACCTTGATGTCGGGATATTTCGCCAGCACCGACTGCTGCGCGTTGAACATGTCGTTGTCGGGCGCCGAGCCCTTCACGCCGCGCACTTGGATGACGTTGCCCTTGCCGCCGATCATCTTGAAGACGGCTTCGGCCTGGGCCGCCTTGTAGCCCTTGAAGTCGAAGTTGAGCTGGTAGTTGCAGGGCGCCGAAGCAACCGAATCGAAGGAAACCACGATGATGCCGGCCTTGCAGGCCTTTTCGATGATGCCGTTGACCGCGGTTTCCGAGGCGGCGTCGACGGCGAGCACGTCGACCTTCTTGAGGATCAGTTCGGCGATCTGGCTGTTCTGTTGCGCCACCGAGCCGTCACCGTTCATGACGACGTAGTCGGCGATCCGACCGGCCGCCTTGGCTTCCTTGGCCGAGGCCTCGAAAGCCTCCACCATCTGATGCCGCCAGGTGTTGCCGTAATAGGCGTTGGCGAGTGCGATCACCGGTGCGTCCGGCGACGCCATCACCGGCAAAACCGAAACACTGGCCAGCGCGGCGCCGGCAAGCGCCGCCACAATTGAAAACTTCATGATATCTCCTCCCAAAAACACCGGCCGACCTGATCGGCTCGTCTGTTCATTCCGTACGGTGGCTCTTTCCGAAAGACACCATACCATCTACATATTATACCAGCATACCAAGTAGGCAAGCTTTTTGCTGCTCTTGTCGGACCGCTGCTGAGCGTAGGCCCGCCAATGCGTTGAATTGGCATGTCGTCCGGTAAGGGACCCCCGAGTCCGAGGGCCAGGTCGAGACTTCCAGCGTTCCATGCCGCTATCGCCATCCCGATGCTGTTGCGCTGTCATTCCGCTTTCGTGAAGAGTTTCGGGCGTGAAGAATTTCGGGCGCCGGCAGGCGTACGAAAGTCCCCGAGGAAGGAACCCGCCGCACGGCTGCGATCAATAAAAGTGACTTGGAGGCGGTCAGCGTATTGCTTAAATCAGATTCCAAGATATACAGGCGCAATTTCGGATATGGAATTCGTATAGACTGGCCAATCGATGAGTCGCAATTTTTTGGTGATCGAACCTGAGGAAGGCATGGCCGTCCTCAAGGGGCTGGCCTCTTCGGCGCGCATCTCGATGCTGAAACTGCTGCATGAGAAAGGGCCGATGAATGTCAATGACATCGCCGCCCTGCTGTCGCTGCCGCAGTCGACGGTCTCGACCAATATACAGGTGCTCGAGGATGCTGGCCTGATCCGCACCGAGAACCAGAAGGCTAAGAAGGGCAGTCAAAAGATCTGCTATCCGACCGCTGAGGAAGTGCTCGTGGTCTTCAAGAGCGAATATCGTTCGCTCAAGAACGATGCGATCGAAGTGTCGATGCCGATTGGGCTCTACACTGGATTCGAGGTCACCGCGCCCTGCGGTCTCTGCTCGCCGGACGGGATCATCGGTCTCCTCGATGTGCCCAACACCTTCCTCGATCCGGACCGCATGAAGGCTGGTCTGTTGTGGTTCACCCGCGGCTTTGTCGAATACCAGTTCCCCAACAATGCCAAGCTCGCCAATGCCGAGATTACCGAACTCGAACTGGTGACGGAGTTGTCCTCGGAAGTGCCTGGCACCAGCGCCGATTGGCCCTCCGACATCACGCTGACGATCAATGGCGTCGATGTCGGAACGTGGACGTCACCCGGAGATTTCGGCGACAAGCGCGGCGTCTTCACGCCCTCCTGGTGGAAGCTCAAGGGCTCGCAATATGGCAAGCTGAAGAACTGGCGAATTTCCACCGACGGCACCCATGTCGACGGTGTCAGGATTTCAGAAACCAGCCTCGCCGCCCTCGACCTCAAGGGCCATCATTCAATCCGGGTCCGTATTGGCGTCAAGGACGATGCCAAGCGTCCCGGCGGCATCAATATTTTCGGCAAGGGATTTGGAAATTACGATCAGGACATCCTGCTCAGGATCAAAACCAATTGATATCACCAAATCGGGTCTCAAAAATAACGCAGCGATTTCAATATATTGATTCCATTTACGACCGAGACTGTCGGTTAATTGTCAGACTTTTGGTGGTTTTTCGCTTGACGAATGGATCCTGCTTCCCTTTGATATCGAGTAAGATGATTTAAATCATCATTTGTGATATTTAGGGAGGAATGCATGAGGGCAGCCATAACGGCGCATCCGCACTATGTCGTCTCGGAAATCGATCCGAGGCTCTACGGATCCTTTATCGAGCATCTGGGGCGGGCGGTCTACACCGGCATCTATGAGCCCGGCCATCCGACGGCAGATGCCAACGGCATGCGTCAAGACGTCATCGATCTCGTCAGGGAACTCAACGTTCCGATCGTCCGCTATCCCGGTGGCAATTTCGTGTCCGCTTACAATTGGGAGGACGGTGTCGGCCCCAAGGAAGAACGCCCGGTGCGCCTCGACCTCGCCTGGCACACGTCGGAAAGCAACGAAGTCGGCCTGCATGAATTTGCCAACTGGTGCGCGTCCGCCAACACCGAGATGATGCTTGCCGTCAATCTCGGCTCGCGTGGCCTCGATGAAGCCCGCAACTTTCTGGAATATACCAATCATCCAGGCGGAAGTGAGTGGAGCGACAAGCGTATCGCCAACGGCCGCAAGGAGCCCTTCGACGTCAAGCTGTGGTGCCTCGGCAACGAAATGGACGGCCCCTGGCAGATCGGCCACAAGACCGCCGACGAGTATGGCCGCCTGGCCCATGAGACCGCCAAGGCCATGCGCGCTTTTTCCAAGTCGCTCGAACTGGTCGTATGCGGCTCTTCGAATGCCAAGATGCCAACCTATCCTGAATGGGAGGCGACCGTTCTCGACCATACCTATAACGAGGTCGACTATATCTCGCTGCACATGTATTTCGACAATGAAGCCAATGACGCGCCGAATTATCTCGCGATGAACGAGAAGCTCGACGGCTACATCGTCTCAGTCGCCGGCGTGATCGACTATATCAAGGCCAAGAAGCGCTCCAGCAAGCAGGTCTACATCTCGTTCGACGAATGGAACGTCTGGTATCATTCCAAAGAGCAGGACAAGAAGATCCTTGGCGGCAATGACGGCTGGCCCTTCGCCCCACCATTGCTCGAAGACATCTACAATTTCGAGGACGTGCTGCAGGTTGGCCTGATCCTCAACACCTTCATCCGTCGATCCGATGTGGTCAAGATCGCCTGCCTGGCGCAGCTGGTGAACGTCATTGCGCCGATCATGACCGTTCCGGATGGCCCGGCATGGCGCCAGACGATATTCTATCCCTATCTCTTTGCCTCGATCTACGGTCGTGGCAATGCGCTGGATCTCAAGCTGGACAGCCCGACCTACAAGTCCACCGTCGCGGGTGAGGTTTCCTGCGTCGACGTGGCCGGCGTGCATGACACCAAAACCGGCCATGTCACCTTCTTCGCCGTCAACCGCCATTCGAGCGAGGCGATCGAAACCGTGATCGACATCAGCGGTTTCGGTGCGGCTGACCTCGCTGATCACCAAGTGATAACGCACGCGGATTTGAAAGCCGTCAATTCGGCCGGGAACCCCGGCAATGTCGGGCCCAAGAGGGGGGAGGGCGCCTCGGTGGCTGGCGGCAGACTGAGCCTATCGCTGCCGGCCTATTCCTACCAGATGATCCGCCTGAAACTCTGATCTCGGGCGGACCATCGAAAGTGCATGCGCTGAGGAGGAGCGTCGACGTGACGGCCGATATCGAAATCAGGAATGTGAGCAAGCATTTCGGTGCCATGGCGGTGCTGGAGGATCTGTCGCTGTCCATCAAGGCACGCGAATTCATCGTGTTTCTCGGGCCCTCCGGCTGCGGGAAATCGACGCTTCTGCGCATGATCGCGGGCCTCGAAACTGTCGATACTGGCGAGATCGCCATCAACAACGAACGTATCGATCATCTGCCGCCGGGCAAGCGCGGCATTGCCATGGTGTTCCAGTCCTATGCGCTTTATCCGCATATGAGCGTGCGCGACAACATGGCCTTCGGGCTCGAGAATATCGGCATGTCGCGCGAAGTCATTGACGCGCGGATCAACGAAGCCGCCCGCATCCTCGAAATGGCTCACTTGCTCGAGCGCAAGCCGGGCCAGCTCTCGGGCGGCCAGCGCCAGCGCGTCGCCATCGGCCGTGCGATCGTAAAGGAGCCGAAGGCGTTCCTGTTCGACGAGCCGCTCTCCAATCTCGATGCGGCTTTGCGGACCCGCACACGCATCGAGCTTGCCCAACTGCACCAGCGCCTGCAATCGACGATGATCTTCGTCACCCACGACCAGGTTGAGGCGATGACGCTCGCCGACCGTATCGTCGTCATGAACAATCGCAGGATCGAGCAAATCGGCTCTCCCATGGAGATCTACGAACGCCCCGCGACCAAATTCGTCGCAGGCTTCGTCGGCGCACCGGCGATGAATTTTGTCGAGGCGACAGTCGACAGATCGGCTGTGAACGCCACGGTCAGGTTTGCGGACGGAATGTCGGTTCGGACCGAGATCGCCTCCAGCCAGTTGACCGGTGGCAAGCACAGCTTCGGCATCCGTTCGGAAGATGTCCGCATCGTTGCTGCAGGGCAGGGCAATACCGACGGCGTGGTCGATGTGCTCGAGCGGCTCGGCGAACGCACCTTGATCTACGCACGGCTGGGGGATGGCCAGCAGATCGTCGGCTCCGATGTCGGCAACAGCCGCGTCGCCATCGGCCACAAGGTCGGGCTAGCCTTCGATGGCCAGAAATCGCATCTGTTCAACGAGACAGGCCGCGCCTGGCACGCGAGGGAGGCCTGACGTGGCCGACGGTTTGACGATGCCGCGGACCTCGACGCCGGCCGCCAGCGTCAGGGCCCCAAGCGTCGATATCTACGCGCCGCAATGGCGAAATTTCATTTTCGTCGCGCCATTCCTGTTCTTCTTTACAACGCTGCTCATCTTCCCGCTCCTTTGGGGGATGTGGCTGAGCTTCCACAAGGCCGACACTTTCTCATCCGGAAATTTTGTCGGTCTCGGTAACTATATCAGGCTGTTTAACGACAAGGTGTTCCTGCAATCGGTCTGGAACACCTTTTACTTCGTGCTCCTGACGGTGCCGACGCTGGCTCTGATCGGCCTTTTCCTCGCGCTTTGCCTCAACCGCCGCACGCGCACTGCCGCTGTGCTGCGGACCCTGTTCTTTTCCTCCTCGGTGCTGTCGGTTACCATCGTCACACTGATCTGGCGCATCGTGTTCATTCCGAATGTCGGCCTGCTGTCGACGATCTACGGATGGTTTGGTGCCACTGCCCCAGCCTTCATTTCCGATCCAAGCCTTGCCATGATCGGTATCGCCATTGCCACTGTCTGGTGGTGCATCGGCCTGCCGATGATGCTCTTTCTCTCGGCCCTGCAGCAGATCCCGCAGGATATCTACGAAGCGGCGGCCCTCGACAATGCCAATCGCTGGCAGACCTTGCGCTCGATCACGCTGCCGTCGATCAAACGCACTTTCGTCCTGGTGATCATCATCCAGATCGTGCTGCAATTCCAGCTGTTCGGCCAGGCCTGGCTGATGACGCGCGGCGGTCCCAACAACCTGACCAAGCCAATCGTGCTCTATATCTATGACACCGCATTCCGTCGCTGGGATCTCGGCATGGGTGCCGCGGCATCGGAAATTCTCTTCATCCTCATCCTGATCGCGGCCATGGCCCAGTACCTCGTCGCACGCAACAAGGCAGACCAGGCATGAGTGCTCCAGCCACTTCCATCAAGGGGCGGGCATTTGGCGACCGCGTGTTGTTGGCCCTCGTCATCCTGCTTTCGATCGTCATGATCGCCCCGGTTCTGTGGGTCATCGGCCTGTCGCTCAAGGAAAATGCCGAGCTGATGGCCGATCCGAATTCGGTGTTTCACGCGCCCTACACCCTCAAGAACTACCTCAACACCATCGGCACCTCGTCGGTATTCCTCTGGGTGGGCAACAGCATCGTCGTCTCGGGCGGATTGACACTCGGCACGCTGGTTTTGTCATCGCTCGCCGGCTACGGTTTTGCACGGCTGAACTTTCCCGGCCGAAACGTCCTGTTCGTGATCGTGCTCTTCGGTCTGGCGGTTCCGGAACAGGCCGTGCTTGTCGCCCGCCACCAGATCTTCAGCATACTGAAGTTCCACAACACCTATCACGGGCTCATTCTCCCCGGCCTGTCGGCTTCGTTCGGCGTCTTCCTGATGACCCAATATTTCAAGGCCATCCCGAAGGAGCTGGACGAAGCCGCCATGCTGGACAATGCCAGCCGCTTCAGGATTTTCTGGAAGGTGCTTTTGCCACTCACGGTGCCTGCACAGGCAACCCTCGGCATCTTCACCTTCCTTGGCGCGTGGAACGACTATTTGTGGCCGCTGATCTCGGCAACCAAGAAGGACATGTACACGCTGACCGTCGGTATGGCTTCGACACAGACCAATTTCGCCCAGTCTGAAGGCATCGGCTTTCTGATGGCGCAGGCGGTGTTCGCCGGCGCGCCGATCCTCATCGTCTACCTCTTTTTCCAGAAATACATCGTCACGGCCGTCTCTGGCGCCGCGGTCCGATAACGAAATTGCCCGACTGCAGGCGGCGGGGAGTGCGCCGCGGCGATGGAAAGCGTGAAGCCAATCCAGGGTGGAGAGGCGGAAACTCAGTAGGAGGAACTGATATGAAAATGCAGAAAATACTGTTTGCCGCGGTCTCCGCGGGGGTAATGATGCTCGCCAGCCCGAGCCTTGCAGCGACGGAACTGACCGTGCAGCGCTTCTTCGGTGCCTGCGATGCGAATTTCGGCACCAACACCGATGTAGGCAAGGCCGTCGGCGAATGCGGCATCATCACCTCGCTGATCAACAAGTTCAACGCCGACAATCCCGACGTGCACGTCAATGTCACCACCGTGGAATGGCCGGGCTATGACCAACTGACTGCGCAGTTCGCTTCGGGCGATGCTCCAGACATCGTCACGATCCACGAATCCGCGCTGTCGGACTATCAGTCCAAGGGCCTGTTGATGCCACTCGATGACCTCTTGAAGTCCGTCGGCGTCGCACCTGAAGCCTTCACGGACGCAGCGCGCAACGGCGCCACCAAAGACGGCAAGATCTATGGCTTGCCGATCGACAGCTGGACGATGCTCTATCACATCAATATGGATCTCTTCAAACAGGCCGGTCTTGTCAATGCCGACGGCACTCCGATGCTTCCGAAATCGCCTGAGGAACTGCTCGCCCAGGCCGAACAGTTCAAACAGAAGACCGGCAAGCCCTACTTCGTTCAAAACCTGGCCAATGAGACGGCACTCTACACGCGCAATCTCTACACCTATCTCTTCCAGCAGGATTCCGACTTTTTTGCCGATCCCAAGCATGTGAAGCTGAATACGCCGGAAGCCAAGAAGGTCGTCGAGATGTACAAGGCGATCTTCGACAAGGGCTACACCACCAAGGACCTCGACTACGGCGGCGCTATCAACGCCTTCCTTGCCGGTGAGGGTGGCGTTCAGCTCAACGGCACGTGGGTTGTCGGCGACAACAATGCCCAGTCCGAAACCAAGGGCACGGCGCTCAACAAGGGCGGCTACGCGGTCTACCCGTATCCGCAGCTGTTTGGCGGCGCCCATGCGCAATATGCCGATGGCCACACCTGGGCAGTCTCGCATAAGGACCGCACGCCGGAACAGACCGCGGCCATCGGCAAGTTCCTGAAGTTCTTCGCCGACAACGACTTCGAATGGTCGCGCACCGGTCACCTGCCGGCATACAAGGCCATCATCACCTCGGACGCCTTCAAGGCGCTGCCGCATCGCAACACGATTGCCGCCATCTCCGATCTCGGCAGGCCGCTGCCGTCAGCGGTGCAGCGTCAGTTTGCGATCCAGGACATTGTCGGCGAAGAGATGAGCGCTGCAATCACCGGCCAGAAGGACGTCGATGCCGCACTTGCCGACATGGAAAGCCGCGTCAACGAATTGCTCGCCAACATTTGACCGCAGGTTTCCGGGAAGTTATCCCGACGCCCCCGCGGCTGGAAACAGTCGTGGGGGCCCATCTAGATCAATGACATAGCTGGTCTCAAAACAATCGAGCGGGAGTGAGGGGAGGGTGTTGTTAGAAAAACCCTATCGATTCAGTGGTTTTCACGCGATCTCGTACTGACGCCCTATAGCTAGACGCTTAGGCGACGAAGCGGACCACGCCACCATCCACGCGCAGAGCCGCGCCAGTGGTTGCGGAGGCCTGCTCTGAGCACACGTAGATGATCATGTTGGCGACCTCGTCGGTGGTCGCGAACCGCTGGATGAGGGTGGTCGGACGCATCGCCTTCAGGAAGCCCTGCTCGGCTTCTTCTTGCGTGATTCCGGTTGCCTCAGCCTGCTTGGCCATGAAGTCACCCAGGATCTCGGACCGGGTAGGTCCCGGCAGGACGGCGTTGACGGTGACACCCGTGCCCGCGACCGCCTCGGCAAGACCGCGCGAGACCGCCAGCTGCGCGGTCTTGGTCATGCCATAGTCGAGCATCTCCTTGGGAATGTTGACTGCGGACTCGCTGCTCACGAACACGACGCGGCCCCAGCCCTTCGCCACCATGCGCGGCACGTAGTGGCGCGTCATGCGCACGCCGCTCATTACGTTCAGCTGGAACAGGCCAAGCCAGTCCTCGTCGGGGATCTTGGCGATGTCCTCGACGCTGTTATAGTCCCGGATGTGAGCCGTACCGACGTTGTTCACGAGTATATCGGCGTCGGGCGCTTGCGCGAAGAATGTGTCGGCGCCCTCCGCGGTCGACAGATCGGCGGCGACGCCGGAGATCTCGCTGTCCGGGAAAGACTGGCGCATCTGCCGCACCGCCTCGTTGACCCGGGCATTTCCACGGCCATTAATGACGACCGACGCCCCGGCACGAGCTAAACCCTCTGCGGTGGCGCGCCCGATGCCTGCCGTCGACCCGGTGACGATCGCCGTGCGGCCCTTGAGTTCGATATTCATGTCATTCATCTCCAACCTTGGCCGGCACAGCCATCGCTGCGCTCAATGAGTTAATGCCTAGGCGGCAGGGCCGCCCAAGCATCAGGATAAACGGGCTAACCTGCCTTATTCGCGACTTCCGCCTCCGCCGCGCGTGCGAGGCTTTCGACCCATTCCTGGTGATAGCGGTAGAGCGCACCGGGATGCTTGCGTCCGAGTTCCTCGAGGAACCAGGGGCCTTGCTGTGTCTCCTCGGTCAGCACATGGCAACCATCGCTCGTGGGAGTGATGACCCAGCCGTGGTACGCGCTCGAGCCGGTCGCGTCGCCATCGACGGTCGTCGCCCACGCAAGCCTGCGGAAGGGCTCGCATTCCGTCACGATCAAACTCATCGGGAATCCAACCGTCACCCGGCTATACTTGGTTCCGAGCGCAAGTTCCGGATCGTCGGTCAGAACCTTGACCTGATCCTCGGCCGGAAAGTAGCTCGACCAATTTTCGGCGTCGACAAGCAGCCTCCAAACCACTTCAGGGGGCGCCTTCACGTCGATGTCGTTGAGCGCGTAGAGAGTCGACGTTCCCGGATCATACCGCTCGGGCCAAATTACATGGTCGTACACCGGTCATTGCTCCTTCTTGAACAAATCCTGGAAGATGAGCTGGCCCCAAACGCGGCCGCGTGCGTGCACCAGCGCGCCACCCTCGCTGAGCTTTCCCAGCTTGACGGGTGCGAACCCGAGTTGTTTGGCCAGGGCCCCCACGGGACCAATCGCGTCCTCATCGTCGCTCGACAGAAAGACGACCCGGTGTCCGCCCTCGATGGTCGGATCGGCAGCCAGGGTGGCCGCAATCAGGTGATTGAAACCTTTCACGAACTTGGCGCCGGTGAACGCCTTCGAGACGAAGGCGGAGGACGGGAGACCGTCCAACTCCTCAGGGGGAACTAACGCGTTCATCGCGTCGATGACCGTCTTGCCTTTCCAGCTCGGCAGGGCCTTCGCAACCTCGCGATGCTCCCCGAACGGGACCGCCAAGATGATTGTGTCGGCCTCGAGTGCATCCCGCAGCGACTTGGCGACGACCGTGGGTCCAATCGCCCGAGCCTGCGGCGCCAGCGCCTCGGGCGGCCGGCGGCTCGCGACGGCCACTTCGATGTTTTTACGGGCGAAGGCGTGGGCGAGGGCCTGGCCTATCTTACCGAATCCTACAATCGCATAGCTCATAATACTTCTCCGATCCGTGTTGATATTGGCTCCCGGCCCTCAACGGCGCCGGGTTATCCGTTCTGCTTTATGGCGATCTTTGCGTAGACGTCCCGTCGTGAACGACTCCGGCGCGGCCGGACCGACCGTTCAGTGCGGAAGTCGTTCGACCATGGACACGCTGGTTCCCGCCGATCAGCCGCTTCCCGCGATCCGGCGCGATTTCAGATGGCCGAGAAGCCTCCGTCGACAGACAATTCCAGCCCATTCACGAAGCTCGAATCGTCTGAAGCAAGAAACAGCGCGGCCGCCGCAATTTCCTCAGGACGCCCCATCTTTCCCCGCGGGATCAGGGATTCGAACATCTGCTTCGCCTCCTCGGTGAGAACTTGGTCCTGCATCGGTGTGGCGATCGGCCCCGGGTGCAGCACGTTCACCCGGATATTCCTGCCCTTCAGTTCGTTGAGCCACCCGCGTGCGAATGCGTGCAACGCCGCCTTGCTCGCCGCATACACGCTGTAGCCGGGAAAACCTTTCAGCGAAGCAACTGATCCGGTCATGAAGATCGATCCGCCATCGTTGAACAGCGGCAACGCCTTCTGAACCGTGAACAGCGTGCCGCGCGTATTCAGGCCGAAGGTCGCATCGAAATGCTGCTCGGTAATCTCGCCCAGTGGGACGGCTTCGCCCGTGCCGGCGCTCGCATACAGGACGTCGATCTTGCCCTTTTCCCGCTTGACTGTATCGAACAGGCGGTCGAGGTCGTCGAGATTGGCCGCATCGCCGCGCACGCCGGTCACGTTCCGGCCAATCAGCATGATGGCCTCGTCCAGCGCCTCCTGCCTCCGGCCCGTGATGAAAACGTAGGCGCCTTCTTCGACGAACCGCTTGGCGCTCGCCAGCGCCATGCCGCTCGATCCACCCGTGATGACTGCAACCTTACCTTCAAGCTTTCCCATGACTTCTCCTTTCGTGGTGTCGAGACAGCATCTGCCTCCGAGGACCTCGAAATGGGTCCGCTGGCGTCAGTTGGTGAGTGCGGAAACGCGCACATCGGTGGTGCAAAATCGATCCGGCTGGACGACTGACCCCAGCCGCGCGACGATCAGTTTCCGCCATTCGGAACTGGGCGGCGCTCGTTGACATAAGCTATGATGACCGCCGTACTGCTGTACGATGCGTTGGATACGGGCTTTGGAAGGCGCACCGCGCGGTGCGGGATTGCACCATGATCGACTGGGATGACATTCGCCACTTTCTTGCCGTGGCACGCGGTGGCTCGGTGCGGGCTGCCGCCGAGGGCCTCGGGGTGTATCACTCGACCGTGCTGCGACGCATCGCTCAGCTCGAGGAACGCCTCGGGGCTCGGATGTTCGAAAAGCTGCCTTCGGGCTATCGCCTGACGACTGCGGGCGAGGAGGTCCTTGAGCTCGCGAACCAGATGGAAGCGTCGTCGCACCAGCTGGAGACCCGCGTTTTCGGGCGCGACCAGAGCGTGCGCGGGCTTCTGCGGGTGACGTTGGCTCCGACCCTCGCGACACACCTGCTCATGCCGGACTTCGCCGAGTTCGCGCGTCTGCATCCGGACATCGAGATGGAAATCTCATCGTCCGGCGAGCTGGCAAATCTGACCAACCGAGAGGCCGACGTGGCGATCCGCGTCGTCTACGACCGCAAGACCCTGCCGCTCAATCTTCACGGCCTGAAAGGGCCGGAGCTGTTCGGCCACGTCTACATGTCCCGCGATCGACTGGCCGCATGGCGTGCGGGCGCGCCTGATCCCATCCGGTGGATCGTCATAAGCATTCATGGAATTCCGGATTGGGTCATCGAGGGTGAGGTTCGCACCACGGGGGTTCCATTCAGGACCACGGACGCCGAGGCGCAGATCGTTGCTGTGCGGCAAGGGCTCGGAATCACGACGCTGCCGTGCTTCGTCGGAGATGCCGACCCCCTGCTGGTGAGGGTGCCGGGCACCGACCTGCACATGTACGGAACGCTCTGGCTTCTCACGCAGGGGGAGACACGCAAGACGAAGCGCGTGCAGCTCTTCACGGAGTTCGTATCCCGCAGGCTCGCCGCATACGCTCCGCTTCTCGCGGGGCTGTCCATATCGCGCGACTGACGCCCGGCAGCTCGCCGGCGACGCTTGCCGTAATGCGGAGAACTCCCAGGAAATAAACCGACCGTCTTTGAAGCCGAGCAGATCGAGGATCGCCGAAATTCTCCTCTGAATTCAAGAGCAAGAATTTCCGACGGTTCCGGATACGGTTCTCCGTCGTCAGCGGAAAGATTTTCCTCGATGGATCAATGCGTTATGATGCTTTACAACAATCGAGTGGGAGTAGGGAAGACTGCGAAACGGTCCTTTTAGCGTTACATGACACACCCGGTCTGAGGCCGGACCGATGGAGCTCGGCGCTCACTTTCACTTGAACCGTTGCGTACGCAACAAGTCCTGCAATCGGCGCGGCAGTTGCGGCGAGGCGTGCAATTGCTTGCAGCTGTTCTCCCATTGCCGGAGATATTCGGCGATCGGAATACTGGTTCGGTCGGGCCAGCGGTTGAGTGCGCCCAGCGCCTCGACGCAGTCCGGTGCGCGGTCGTATTCGGCGAGGATGGTCAAGGACATCGCCTGGGCGAATGGATTGAGGGCGGGCATTTCGATTTCGCCGCGATGGTCGGCGAACCACGCAGCGGCGTCGCGCGTGAGCCCCTGGCTTTCAGCGAGGGCCGCATAGCGGTCGATAATGTCCTGGCGATACCGGGCGATGGCATCGCCGAAGGCGTTGTCGCCGGCGAAGGGCGGGGCGTCCTTCCAGCTTTTCGCCAGGCGCCCGAGCCCGCGCAGCGAGTGGGCCTCCACCATGGCTTCCTCGATCCATTGGCAAGGGGGCGCCGGCTTGGCGTCCGGCTGCCAGCTGTTGCAGAGCACGTGGCCGAGCTCGTGCCCGAACTGGTAGGCAAGCTTCGACCAGTCACGCTCGCCGATGTCGACGATGATCCAGGCCATGCTGCTGCCGTCCGGATGCAGCCAGACGGCCGGCGTACCTGAAGTGTGCTCGTCGACACGCAGCCGCGTCGGCTGGCGGTCGGACAGCAGGCGGACCCCATCGAGGCACGAATGCCGCATGCGCTCGACGACCTGCTGGGCCGCACCAGGCAGCATGCGCCCCCAGTCCCCGGCAAGCTCGATGGGGGCGGTGAGGAGGGTTGGCTGCGGGCCGGCCGGGGATTGTTGGGGAGACATAGCCGCGTAGACTCCTTCGGTGGCGCTTCGCAGCATCGTGGGCCCCAAGCTGGTAAGCAATGAGGAGGCTGCCAGCACCGTAAAGCGTCTCCTCTTCACTGGTCGATGCTCGCCCTCAGAGAACCGTATGCAGAGCTCATCGCTAGCATCGACGCATCGCCAAGCCAGCCCGTATTGTTATGCGCAGTCCGTAGATGGGTCTTTGCCTCCGGCCCGTTCACCACTTTCTCGTCGTCTTTGGCAAAAAATAACAAATGTGCTTACACTCACGCTGAATCGAGGGGGGCCTTGTTATGGCCGCGAACGCCAACCGAGCTAGCCAAGTCTTTACATCGCACGGAACGAGCGTGTTCGTCGACACGTCATCCGGCGAAGTCCGGCACGGAGCTCTTGAGCGCAGTCCAAACAATATCGTTTTGGTGCAATTGGGATCGCAAGCTTATCTCAGATTTGTCGATTCCGGAGTTGAGAAAGAGATATCATATCTTGCCGATTATTCAGCGGTCATCGGCTCAAATAAATTGGGTGGTTTCGACGTGCTCAACTCTCTGTCCGGAAATAGGTTCAAGACCGTCAACGTCACGGACCGAGAATTTGGACTCGAACAAAATGGAATGTTCCTATGCGCCGAGCCCGATGGGCGCATTACTTTGTCAAGATCAGTGTGTGAAATCTGGGAGCGTTTTCATTTACGGGAAGATGCGTCGGAATCAAGTGGCACTATAATAAGCCATCGGATTGATGGAAAAATAGTAAGCTTTTTCATATCGAACGGTGATGACTACATCCAATCGTTCTTGATTCGAGGTGATTTTTACGAGAGATCTGAGCTTGATTTAATAAAGCGTCTTTCTCCGCCCGGGAAAGTATTTGTCGATATTGGTGCCAACATAGGCAATCATTCTATATTTATGTCAAAATTCTGCAGCCCCTCGGAAGTGATAGTCTTCGAACCCAACCCGAAAGCCATCGAAATCCTCAAAATAAATCTGGCGCTGAACGGGTGCGCAAACGTAAATCCTGCCTATCTTGGCTTGGCGCTCAGTTCAGAATCTAATCTGGCGGACGTATTTTACCCGATCTCCAACAACATGGGTCAAGCGCAGATGCTTAAGGCCGACCATGGGGCTATCAAATGTATCCCTGGTGACGTTTTTCTGCGGCAGAAACCTGTAGGCTTCATCAAGATTGATGTGGAAGGCGCAGAATTCGACGTACTCAAGGGAATTCAAGAAACGGTCGAGCTATGGCGTCCGGGCATACTTATCGAAGTATGGCCGGAGCGTCACCAGGAACTTGTCTCTTGGTGTGATACCTTTCGCTATGCGGTCAAAGAGACGTTTCCCTTGGACAACAATTTCTTCTTGGCGCCCATCGAAGGGTAAGTCCCTTTTGGTGAACTTCAAGCGCCGCCCTGAATCTGCAACCATCCGATCCGGCTAACCAACCCCCTGATCCGCCGCCACTCGATCTGAAGGTTGCTCGTCGTCCAGAATGACCAGTGGTGGCATGCAAAGGAAAGCTTGCATCGAGCCATATGCCGCACACATCGCGCAGTCGATACCCGTGTCGTCAAGGACGACGGCAGTTCCAGGAAATGGGATTAGCTTTCTTCGTAGCGGCAGGCATTTTTCCAGAAGTATCCGCGCACCTCTTGGTGTGATTGTGTAGGCCTGAAGCCCAAATGAATGCTCAACCTTGATGAGGGATCTGGCGAATTTCTCGGACTGAAACAAGGCAGTTCTATTGGTATATCGGCGATCGTAGAAATCCAGCTTGGCCTTCGAGAAACCAAAATCCAACCAAATGAAAGATGGATCAAATATCCAGCCCCACTGTATCATATCCCAATCCGCTGGTGCTTGAGATAAAATATCGGCGGATTCCTCCATGAATCGAAACGATGATCGAACATCGTCTTCAAAAACGGTTATTGTCTTGTTCTCTGAAGCCGACAGCTTCCACAAGTTGATATGCGATAGAGCGCATCCCAGCGTGCCCGGGGGATACGGACAATCACTGGTGATCAGCCCTTCCTCGACGAGCGCCGCCCTGTCGAGAGAAGTGCCGTCAACGGCCGATACGCGAACCGTATTGTGCATCAGATGCCAGTTGTTGCTTTGATACCTGCTCCAGCGCTCGACGCTGCGGTCGAGGTTTATCAGGTGAATTTTCGGCGAACCCGTAGGCTCGACAGGCCGGGCTGGCATCGTCCCGGAGACAGAGGGCGGGGCGGCAGTGAATGCGGGGGTGTCGCCCGCACCGTGCAACAGCGCTCGAGCGCGCTCGATCCCGTCACTCACATGGTATTGGCCGTCGCCGAAGGTGATGTAGCCATAGACCTGTCGATTATCCATATACTGGACGACGCCGGCCTTCCTGGCGCTGTCGGCAAAGATGACGTACTCATACCGCGATGTGGCGTCCTCGTATGTCAGTTCGATCAGCACGTCGGCGCGGACGAGATAGGTGCAATGCACGAGCGGCATCTCGATAATGCCGCGCACATGGCGGTTGAGCACCCAACCATATTGATCGCACTCCATATAATAGCCGTTCGCATCGACCTCGGCGTGGTAGTTCGAATAGTATTGGCCGGACGAGATAGAGCGAAGCAACGGAGCGACGATTGGCAAGTCGAGCGCAACAAGTTCTCGCAGCGTAGCCGGTCGCACGAAATTGTCGACGTCGACAACGAAATAGAAATCGCAGCCGTGCTGGAGAGTTTTCCGCAAGCTTATGTTGCGGATTCGACCGAGCACTCTGAAGCGCGTCTCGTTCCATTCGTGCTCGCCAAACTGCTCCACACGATCGGATACGTCTGAGGCGTCGAACTCAACCGCCGCATAGAGGTGGCCCACACGCTCTACCCATTCGCGCAATATGTGCTCGGTCCTGTCGGTGTTGTTGTTCGTCCTGATGTAGAGGACGATCGACTCCTTCGGGTAGTCGAGCGCCTCGATGCACTCAAGGTAAAGCGGCAGTGCCGGCTCCTTCTGCTTTGCCAAGATTGCTATGAGGACGCGTGGGGTGCCCTTGATGCGCGATCGCAACGAACGCTGCGGGATGAGCTTGTGCTGTTCAACCAAGCTCTCGGCGCCGAACCTGCCCAAAGCCGCTGGCTCGCCGACCTGAAGCTTGTCGGCGGCAAAGCGCGCGTTGGCCACCACGCGCTTCAGCATGTCTGCTGGCAACTTGTCGCTGGCGAGCAATTTCAGACAGGCGTCGAGCGATTCCCGGTAAGCGCCTGTCCAGTAGGCATTGACAGCAAACTCGTCGAGCAGTCCGTGATCGTAGACCCAGGGCTGTACGAAAAGTCCAGCGGGTTGGGTAAGGTCGAGCCCTCGACGCGCAAATTCCATTCCTTCCGCATTCCGACCCTGGTTGCGGCAATAGAGGCTCGCGGCGTGAAGAGCCTCCGCGCGGGTGGGAACGACCTGCGTCGCACGCTCAAATACGGCAACGACCTCGTCGAATGGCCGTGCCAGCGCTGCCATGAGATTGCCCGCCTCGAGCAGGCTGACATAGACCTCCTCGTCCCAAAAACCCAGCTCGGCACGCTCCAGATAGTTCGCCAGCGATTTTTCACGTTCACCGCAATCCCTGTAGCTCTGCGCCAAATAGAAAGTGTATCGCGAAACAAGGAAGGGATCGGTCTCCGTTGCAAGCGCATTTTCAAGAACAGCCGCGTCGTCTTGGTACTTTCGCGGGTTTTGGCTGCGTGCTCCGCCACGCCCCGTCGCCACGCGAAACCCCTTGGCGGTCTCGCGTGTGAGATTGCCAGGAGGGGCCTCGAGATATTCGTGCAGCACGCCCTTGAACGAGAACGGCAGCCGGTTGCGGCAGATCTGCGGGCGATAAAACGAAATGCCACCATGGGACACCTCGATGTCGTATAGATCATGTTCCATCCGCGACTTGAACTCGATCGGATCGAAGCCCGGGTCTTGAACCACAGTGTCGTCCGCGTCGATGATCATGGCGTAGTCGACCGTCTCGACTTCACGCAGCCGGGCAAGGGCGAAGGTTCGGTTGTATGCGAAGTCCCGCCAGGGCTCGTCGATGACTGCGCCATTTACATTGTGGGTGGTCAGGAAGGTACGGATGATATCCTGCGTGCCGTCCCCGGAACCTGTGTCGACGACGAGCACATAGTCAACGAGAGGAAGCGCGCTGGCGAGGCATTGCAGGATGACCTTTGCCTCGTTCTTGACGATCATGCATAGGCCGATGGTGCTCATGTTAATCCCTCGGCGGAGCGGCGTTCGTTACACGCTGCTCGAAATTGTTGAAGGGGAACAGTTCGCAAGACAACATTCCGCGCGGCCTCGGCCATTTGCATGGCGTTTGTTGCAGAGATCGATCGCCCCTTCCTGTTCAGCATCTCAACCCTATCCATTGTTAGTCAGCGGTTTCCGTCACAGCAAGGGGGCTCGTGTTCACCCTTGCACCCGGGGGGTGCGAACAAACGTTCCCGTCGGCTCAACCGCTGACGCACAAATTCTTCCGCGACATCGAGGGCTCGACGCGAGCCCAGGGACGTCTTTAAGCCTCGGTTTTTTCAAGGCGTTTGGGCCATGCGCGCCATTTCGATCTCGGCCGAAAAGTAGTTGCTTGTCCTCAACAATTAATAAATCGTTAACTTCGTTATTTACAAGTTGCTAAATTTAGAATTTACTAATGTCTTGTGCATGGGAAGGTAGCCGCGGACCGGGCAGAGGGCCTGTCGGCTACGCAGTCTACAAGACCAGGAGAGTATCTGGAGCAAGTTACTTTGTGCGTTGAGGGCGCGCAGGGCCAAATCACTTCGTGCGTTAGGGCGCATGGGGCGTTTGTTGACGTGCTGGAGAGACGTCGTATCGCCTTGAACTCAAGGCCAGCGTTTTCCCAACCTGATATTCCCTCGCGAGTAGTCGGTTCCCTCGCAAGTCGTCGTCGAGAAATCGGCACGTGCGTTACGGGAGTTGGCTGTGGTTGGCGTGATACCAAGTACGAAACGATGCGCTCGCGACGCGGGTTCGGCTTCGATCAGTCCCTCCATTATCCGCACCTGGCCGCTAGCCAGGATTGTCCCGAGATTGCCGGGTTTTCCTCTGCGCCCTGTGGATCGCAGCGCGTCTGCGAACTTCACACCCACCTCATTGAACACGTTCGATCGAGCAGCGCGAAGACGCCGTCAAGTCTTGCGCGCCGGTCTCGTCACCCTGCGCGTCGCCGGTTGGCTTGCGGAGCTGCAGCCAACGTGGGTTGAGACTTTGTCGATCCGCCGATCCGCGCGAGTTATCTGGACTCGGCGGCGAGTGAAATCAGCAGTTGAAATCTAAGGATACGAAACAAGAGGAAGCTGCGGCATGGCCGCAGCGGACGAGGAGGACATGATGAGCTACACAGCAGGATTTGCGGTCATGGAAGTCACTGTTCGGGGCGTTTTGCCGATCGGCGACACGACCGAAAATGCAACGTATTTCATTCTGGACACGGCCAAGAGCGCGATCGTCGGTCAGGTCATCCTGCCCAAAGCCGTCAAGCGAAGCCTCGCCGTCGCTCTCACCGTCAAGGTCCCGAGCACCGCCGGCTCACTTGGCATTGGAACGTTTGATGATGGCGGGAATTTCCAGGCCGCCAGCTTCCTTCGCGTCGAGACCCCAGCCGTAGGACGGCCCGACGGCGCCGTCGGGTCGTCCGGAAGGTGACGCGTCTCAAGCCCCTTGTCCCCAGCGCTCGCCGGCCAGGCCGGTGGGCTGTGTCCCCGTGAATTGAATTCGAAGCCAACAGGAGCCAGTCATGGCCCGTGCCTCTGAAATTCTTTTTGTCGATCCTTCAGTCTCCGACCTCCAGACGGTTCTCGGCAACGTGCGCCCCGAGGTTCAAGTGATTGTGCTCGACGGCCGCCGGCCGGCGGCGCGGCAGATCGCTGCCGCGCTCGCAGGGCACGCAGGGCTCGATGCGGTGCACGTCTTCGCGCATGGCGCGCCTGGCCGGATCAGCTTCACTGCAGGAGAGTGGTCTACCGCCACATTGAAGGAAGAGGCTGAGGATCTTGCCGCGATCGGCCGGGCGCTTGCCGCGGACGGCGAACTGCGGCTGTGGAGCTGCGAAACGGCATCGGGCAATGCGGGCGAAACCTTCATAGAGGCGCTGGAAGAGGCAGTGGGCGCGGACGTTCTCGCATCCAGGTCGCTGATTGGCGCGGCCGCTCTGGGCGGCTCCTGGGAGATATCCGCACGCGTAAGCTCGTCCACGCCTTTGCCTCCGATGACTTCAGCTGGCGTGGCCAGTTACTCGGGGGTGCTTGCCGCCGATCTTACACTCCATGGGATCATAACTGCGGGCGGCAACTCTTCGGCTGTTAACACGTACTATATAGTGGATACTCACGTGGCTCCGCCGACTAATCCGGCGCTTAATACTGGGGATGATACAGTTGTTGGTGCGTTCCAGCTTCCATCCGCAAACCAAAATGGTTTAATTAGTGACTTTTCAGCAACTATAACAGTTCCAAACACTACTGATATTTATTTCGTTTACGACAGCAATTTCAAATTATACGGTACGCTTTCCCCCGTTGTAGGAGGTTATAGTTTTACCCCGGTGCCTGCTAATAATGGCGATAATGGCAATTTCTTTGATACCGCTTCTTTTATCGCCACCACAGGCCAAGCAGGCGCGACCGGACCCGCGGGGGCGACCGGCGCGACCGGCGCGACCGGCGCCACGGGTGCGGGTTCGACAGGAGCCACGGGCGCGACCGGCTCGACCGGAGCAACCGGCTCGACAGGGTCTACCGGAGCCACAGGTGCAACCGGTAATACCGGAGCGACCGGTTCGACCGGATCGACTGGAGCAACCGGCTCGACCGGCTCTACGGGAGCCACAGGTGCAACTGGTGATACCGGAGCGACAGGCTCGACCGGTTCGACCGGATCGACTGGAGCAACCGGCTCGACCGGCTCTACGGGAGCCACAGGTGCAACTGGTGATACCGGAGCGACAGGCTCGACCGGTTCGACCGGATCGACTGGAGCAACCGGCTCGACCGGTTCTACGGGAGCCACAGGTGCAACCGGTGATACCGGAGCAACCGGCTCTACTGGTGCGACCGGCTCGACCGGTGCGACAGGCTCGACGGGCTCTACTGGTGCAACCGGATCGACTGGTTCGACCGGAGCAACAGGCTCAACCGGCTCGACTGGAGCAACTGGCTCGACCGGAGCTACAGGCTCGACTGGTTCTACCGGAGCGACAGGTTCGACTGGTGCAACCGGATCTACCGGAGCAACAGGCTCGACCGGAGCTACCGGCTCGACCGGAGCTACCGGTTCGACCGGTGCAACCGGCTCGACTGGAGCCACCGGCTCTACTGGTTCGACCGGTGCGACAGGCTCGACCGGTGCGACCGGCTCGACCGGTGCGACCGGCTCGACTGGTTCGACCGGAGCGACAGGGTCGACCGGCTCGACTGGAGCTACCGGCTCGACTGGCTCTACCGGAGCAACCGGCTCTACCGGAGCAACTGGCTCGACTGGTGCGACGGGCTCGACCGGAGCAACTGGCTCTACCGGCTCGACGGGCTCGACTGGTTCGACCGGAGCGACAGGGTCGACCGGCTCGACTGGAGCTACCGGCTCGACTGGCTCTACCGGAGCAACCGGCTCTACCGGAGCAACTGGCTCGACTGGTGCGACGGGCTCGACCGGAGCAACTGG
>NZ_VFUI01000032.1:0-36554 GCF_006440535.1 Mesorhizobium sp. B2-5-13
TTGCTCTCCTTGCAAAGGGCCGAAAGTGTAACCCATCTATCCGGAATGAACTGTCACCCATCTCTCGGGAAGGGCACAATGGGTTAGCGCCGCGACGATAGCTACCCCACAGATATCCCGACAGAAATAGCTATGTGTCTACGTGCGCGTCCCCGCCAGCGGGCGCACGCCCCGCCGCGGTCGAAACCTGCCGCTGCAGGCCGGCGCAATGCCGACATCTCCGCCGACACTTCGCGCTGCAAGCGGCATCGGCTACCGCCACCGCACCTCTGTCATCGAGGAGTTAGGCCGGTTCGTCGAGTGGTACCGGGTTTTCCACGTCTGACGAGCCGGATCGGCGAGGCTCCGGGCGTACCCAGCCCTTTCGAGAGCCGTGCATGGCTTTGCGAATCGAGCCATCATTTATCAGTGCCTTGATCGTTGCCGTGGCGAAGAGCCGACTTCTTGAGATAGGGCGCGATAGAAATCAGGGCTGTGACCAAGCTGCTGAAAACGATCCAGCCAACTATCTCTTTTTCCGATATCTTTCGATCATGTTTGATGCCTGTTGCCGGTGGCGTCCGCGAATGGACGATTTGCGCCAGATCGGCCCGGCTGCCATGCCGGATCGAATAGGCGCGGGTAATTTCCGCGCCGAGTAGAAAGACCTCCGATGAGTAGTAGACCCACAGCAGCACCACAAGCAGCGCCCCGGCAGCGCCATATGAGGAGGCAACCGCGCTTGTGCCAATATACCAGCCGATCAACGACTTTCCGATGGTGAACAAAAGCGCCGTGATCACGGCGCCGACGCCCACATCACGCCATTCGAGTGAACGGTCCGGCAGAACTTTGTAGATGGCAGCAAACATCAGTGCGATCAGAACAAAGGAGACGATGGTATTTATGGAGGCGAGGATAAACTCGCCAAAAGGCAGGTGAGCGTTGATCACTTGGGCAAGCGCCGATATCGCCGCGCTCGCAACCAGCGAAACCAGAAGTAGAAAGCCCAGCGCTCCCACCAAGCCCAGACTTGCCGCGCGAGCCCGCACCAAGCGCGAAATGGAAAATCCGGTGGGTGGCACTTTCCACATCTGGTTCAGTGAAAGCTGCATCTCTCCGAACACCCCGGATGCGGTGACAAACAGAGTGATCAAGCCCAAGATGGTCGCCAAGGTCCCTGCGGTTCTCTGGGAGGCGCTTTCGATCGTTGCTTGCAGCAGGTCGGCACTTTGAGGACCCATGACGCCTGAAATCTGTGCCGACAACGCGACCTGAGCGGCATCATTCCCGAAGCCCAGACCGGCGATGGCAACAACGATCAGCAGGATTGGAGCGAGCGAAGTGGTCGCATAGAAAGCCATCGCCGCCCCGTGGCTCAAGCAATTGTCGTCGACGAAGCCGCGGATGCTCTCGCTCAGCAGGTGCCAAAACGCAATCAGCGACCGTGACATTGTTAGCCTCAAGACTTTCGCAGCTCGGCTGGAGAGTTCGCCGCAACACCGGCGGACAATCTTGCGGACGGATTATGACCTTCGTCACCATGGCACCGTCCACACTTCCATGCGCTTCACTCACGATCCTCCCTTTGCTTCAACTCGCGACGTAACTCCGCGTTCCCAAGGCGGGCTCGAAGGAGAAGGTCAGCACATTGACGCCTGCTGTTTGTGCCGGCATCGCAGGATCACTGCTTCGGTGCCACCGGCACAGATGCGAGCGGCGAGAGCATTGATCCGGCTCTCAATTGCTGGTGCGTGGGCGGCGGGCCTTCCGGGAGCATCACCTCAACGCCGCGAAAATCGCTCACGCGATCGACGAGCGGAACACGCGGTGGCGTTGCAAAAATCGAAAAAAGCTGACCAGCTGCTTCGCCGGAACCGTTGCGGAATGAGATGACGCCCACAGGCAAACAGGAGGACAATCGATGAAAACCGCAATTCTGACTGCCGCCGTGGTTCTGGCCATGCCGTGTTTTGCCTCTGCCAAGGACAAATGCGCCGACGCCAAGGATCAGGTCACCATGAACCAGTGCGCCGATGCTTCGTTCAAGAAATCGGACAAGGAGCTAAACGAGCTCTACAAGCAGATCGAAACCCGCCTCAAGGACGATGCGGATGCCAAGAAGCTTCTCGTTCAAGCGCAGCAGGGCTGGGTTAAATTTCGCGATGCGGAGTGCCAATTCCAGGCTGCGGGGGCGGCTGGAGGAAGCATGGCACCGATGCTCATCTCGATGTGCATGGACAGCTTGACGCAATCCCGTGTCAAGAATTTCGAGGGTTACCTGAATTGCCAGGAAGGCGATGCGAGCTGCCCCGTTCCAACAGCGAACTGACGCCCACAACCAGAAACTCGCTGGGTTTTGCGGCACAATTTCGTTCAAAAAAGCCGTTTTGGATTCGCCTGATGGGGTGCGCCTGGTGGCGGGGCATAACCCGCCACAAAGGTTGTTGGCAAAGGCGATGGCCTATTTGGAGCCGCCAAGTGCCTTCAATTTCTCGCAGAACTGAGCATGAGGCTTGCTCATCGCCGCGTCGTTGCATTCCTTCATCATCTTGTCCTGATCAGCCTTGGCCATCGCAGCCCAAGCCTTTTTCATATCGGCGTCGGGCTTCATCGTCTTCATGCTCGCGTCGGTGAAGAACGGGGCCATCATCTTGGGTTCATCGAGCGCGCCGGCAAGCGCCGCGCCGCCAACAATCGTGAAAGCAAGTGCGCCTAAACAGGCAGTTTTGAAGCTCATGAAATTATCCTTCCCTATTTTTGTGCCCCGACCGTCGTTTGCGATCAGGTGCGGTTTCTAACGCAATATAAGCGACATCTAAAAAACGGCGAATGTTGGGATGTCGCTTCACAAGTCGATCACATCCTTGAAACGAATGGCGCCGCGCGGCGGACTGCCTTTTTCGGATTACCTCAGCCGCCGATATGTCTCGCCTGCTGCGCTGGCACTCACGGGTTTGACCAGAGCACAAGAACACCTCCTGGTCCTTGGCCGCCAGAATGCCATCGAACGGGTCGCAGCCTTGCTGGTCGACATGACGGAACGCCAAGGAGGCCTGCGCAAGATTGAGTGGCGGATGTCGCGACTGGATATTGGCGAGTATCTCGGCCTCACCATCGAAACTGTGTCGCGGGTCTTCACCCGCCTCAAGGACAAAAGCGTCATTCGCCTGCTCGGCTTGCGCAGCATCGAAATTCTAAAGCAGGACGAGCTGCTGAACATGGGCAATAATGCGCCTCGCTCCTCCAACGTCACCCCCAAGGGCACGGTGCACGCCGCCTAGCGGAGGCCGAAAAAGCTCAATATCGCTATCACGATGACCACCGCTCCGATGAGCCAAATGATATTGTTCATGATCTCTCTCCTGTTGCCTGCCTGGTGAGCCCGCGCCTCTGGCGGAGGACGCGGGCCGATCAGCCTTTGCCTGCTGATCTTCAGCGGACCTCAAACTGTGATGCCTGCTGTGGAGATAAAACCATTAGGCTTATCTAATGTTCCGTAGCCTGACAGGATCTCGAAATAGCTAAGCAAACTGCTTTTGTGGGACAGAGACAGATTGGCCTCACAGCGGCAGTTGCGCTGGCCTGCCCGCCCGGACGACGGACGATGCGGCGGCGTAGCTGCCCGGGAGAACCAACCGTAATTGTAGAAGAGCCGATGTCGCGAACATCCCGGGTGAGGACTCATGGGAGTCCGTCGCAATATTGCGATTTTTCTCCAGGTCTGGTCGCGCGATCCGATAGCCAGCCCTTCGATTTACCATACGTCCCAGCTGTCCCGGGAAGCCCGGAACCAAAGGGATCAGCGGCAGTTGTATCCGACGAAGGGCTAATCAAGGCAATGGAGAAATTGGAATGAAAACAGTGGCCATCTGCGCTTTGGCGCTTTCGCTGGGGTTCCCTGCTTTGGCATCGGCCGCCCAGACTGACGTTACCATCAAGACCCATCATCGACATCATAACCACGTCAGGATCATCAATGAGGAGGGCCAGCGCCTTCATCACCGTCACCATGGACAGATCGCGTTCTACGATAATGGCCGCCGGCACCACCATCGGAATACGGTCGTTGTCACCGGCTCCGTCTCCACTCACCACCGTCATCATCACCCGGTGGTGATGGAAAACAGCGGCTACTGATCGCCGACTGGTGGCCCGGCTCTCGATCAAGCCTGGCCACCAGCTGCGAAAGAGAACCGGGCCAATTCTGATATCTCGTCATCGCCGGAACTAAATTGCGCGAACTTGGGTCCGTGAGCCCAGGCAATTCGTCGTATCCTACGCCGGACGGGCCTGTAGGGGGCTTGCTGCACCAAAGGGGAACTTGGTGATCGATCAGCTGAGGACTACTCCAGCCACCATGAAGGTGATAGCCACAGCGAAGATCGGTGCGAGCAACCAGCGCGCCTGGCCAACACTCTTCTCCATCGGCTTCCTCCCATAATCTCGTAGCGGACAAACGGCGGCAAACAGCGGCTGTTCCGGGCGCCGCGGCCGGCAAGACCATTACGTCTTGGGGCAAGACCTAAGTCCCGCACCTCGCCAGACCGAAGCCCAGCCCTGGAACGTTTGCCCGCCCTCCAGAGTTCGGTTGGCTGGGCGCGAGGACCATCAAAAAAGAAGCGGACGTAGATGACCACGACAATCTCGAATCGTGACAACGCAAGATCCGATGCCTTGCAGCTGCGCGTGGCAGACCTCAGGAGCAGGATGCGCGACGCGCGGATCACCAAGAGCGAAATCAAGACCTTCCAAAAGGTCGCGGCCGTAATGGAGGACGGCCAAGGCCGGATCTATGGCGACGATTTGATCGCCGCATCCTTCGTTACCGACGTGCTGACGGACACGACCTGCCCTGAATGACCATGCCAACAATCAGCAGGCTTTTTGAATCCCATTCCGAAGCAGCCCGGATCGCCGGCAACCTTTTGGCGGCCGGGGTTCCTCGCGTACAGATCGCGATTATCGGGCCCTACCAAGACGAAATCGGTGTCTTGAAATCTCCCGCTGTCATGCTTGGCGCCGCCGCCGGGCTGTTGGCGTGCCTGAGCGCTTTTGCTGTCCACGGCATCAATCCTTTTGCGACCGGCCTGTCGGCGACGGCCCTGATAGGCTGCGGCTGCATCCTCGGCGGGTTGTTCGGAGCCATGGCCGCGGGCGCCAGAAGGTTTGAGCGTAGAGGCGTCGGCGAAGGAGTTGTGCTGGTGACGGCCCATGTCGATGAGAATGCCACGGACGTCGCCCAAATGGTGCTCGGTGGTGGTTGTGTCCCCATGACCGGATTGGACGCCGAAGCAGCGTAAGATTTCGATGACATTGAATAAACGGGCCGACACCCCAGTGCAGAGCGCGAGCACTGGGCTATCGGCCTCTCAACCTTTGACGAGATGGGTATCGGCCCCTAGTTTTGATCGATGAATATGAGGGAGCCGGTAAAACGGCGAACCGGACGCGGACATGAATTTGATCTCAACGACCGGATCGGCACCGGTTCTTCTGGCTACGGTGTTTCTTGTTGCCGGATGCTCCTCGATCGGCAGGACGGCCGATCCGGCCAAATACGAGAGCATGAGCTGCACCGAGCTCAACAGCGCCGTGGGAAGCAGCGCGAGCGACATCTCGCAAACCGCGATCACCCGCGGCAAGGTCGCCAACACCAGAGTGCCGCGCTGGCTGCCCGGCGGATCGCGCGTGAAGATGGCGGTCGCCAACCGTGAAACGGCAAGGATCGACCGGTTGAAGCAACAGCAGGATGCCGTTGTCGCCGTGCGCGCACGCAAGTGCGCCAGCTCAGCCGGCTGAGCGAACAGGCCTCACTACAGTGACTTGTCACGCGCTCAACCGGAAGCGCGTGACGTCGATCGCGGCGTTCATCAGCGTCTGTGTATAAGGGGCTTGCGGATTGCTGAAGATGGCCTCGGTCGGCCCCTCCTCGACAATCTTGCCCTGCTTCATGACGATGATGTAGTCGGCCATGGCGCGCACCACCGCGAGATCGTGGCTGATGAACAGGTAAGACAGTTCGTGGTCGGCCTGGAGCTTGCGCAGCAGTTCCACGATCTGTTTCTGCACCGAGCGATCGAGCGCCGAGGTGGGCTCGTCCAGCACGACCATCTTCGGCTTCAGGATCATGGCGCGGGCAATGGCGATGCGTTGCCGTTGTCCGCCGGAAAATTCGTGCGGGTAGCGGTTGCGGGCGTTGGGGTCGAGACCGACTTCGCGCAGGGCCTCGACCGCGCGCTGGTCGCGCTGCTTTCCCGAAAGGTTCGGCTCATGCACCAGCAGCCCTTCGGTGATGACCTGGCCGACGGTCATGCGCGGCGACAGCGAGCCGAAGGGATCCTGGAAGACGAGCTGCATCTGGCGCCGCAGCGGTCGCATCTGCTGCCGGTTGGCAGTGGAAATGTCGCGATCGCCGAACCGAATGAGCCCATCGCTCGGCAAAAGCCGCAGCAAGGCGCGGCCGAGCGTCGATTTACCCGAGCCGGATTCGCCGACGATGCCGATGGTCTGGTTGCGTTGCAACCGGATCGAGATGTGATCGACAGCCCGCAGCATCAGCGGTTCGCCGGCGAAAAACCCGCCACCGATCCTGAATGTGACTTCGACATTCCTGCCCTCGAGCACCACGGGCGCATTGGCGGGCGGAGGTGCCTTGGTTCCCGTCGGCTCGGCCGCCAGCAGCATCTTGGTGTAGGCATGCTGCGGGTTGGCGAAGATCGCTTCCGCCTCCCCTTCCTCGACGACCTCCCCCTGGCGCATGACATAGACCCGGTCGGCGAAGCGGCGGACGATGCCGAGGTCGTGGGTGATGAAGACGATCGCCATGCCAAGCTTGCGCTGCAACTCGGCCAGCAGCATCAGGATCTGCGCCTGGATGGTCACGTCAAGCGCCGTCGTCGGCTCGTCGGCGATCAGGATGTCGGGGTCGTTGGCGAGCGCCATGGCGATCATCACGCGCTGGCGCTGGCCGCCGGACATTTCGTGCGGATAAGATTTCATCCGCCGGTCCGGATCGGGAATATGGACGAGCCGCAGCAGCTTGAGCGCCTCATCATGCGCCTCCGTGGCGCTCAGGCCCCGATGCCGGCGGATCGGCTCGATCAGCTGGTTGCCGATCGAATAGAGCGGATCGAGCGAGGTCATCGGCTCCTGGAAGATCATGCTGATCTTGCGGCCGCGGACCTTGTTCAGCTCGGATTTGCTCAGCGTCAAAAGGTTGCGGCCGCGATAGTCGACACTGCCCGACGCCTCGCCATTGGAGGCCAGCAGGCTCATCGCCGCCATCATCATCTGGCTCTTGCCGGAGCCGGACTCGCCGACGACTGCGACGGTTTCGCCCGCATTCACGTGGATGTTGATACCCTTGACCGCTTCGACCGCACCGTCGAGCGTGCGGAAGCGGACGCGGAGGTCCTTGACCCTGAGGATCGTTTCGGGAGTGGCCATGTCAGCGTTCCCCATCTTTATCGATCCCTTGGGTCGAGCGCGTCGCGCAGGCCATCGCCGACGAAGTTCAGGGCGAACAGCGTCGAAACGAGGAAGAAGGCGGGAAACAGGAGCAGCCAGTTGGCGGTGCCGATGTTCTTGGCGCCAACCGAGATCAGCACGCCCCAGCTGGTCATCGGCTCCTGGATGCCAAGGCCGAGGAACGACAGGAAGCTCTCCAGGATGATGACCTGCGGCACCAGCAGCGTCATGTAGATCACCACGGGGCCAAGCAGGTTGGGGATGACATGGCGCAGCAGGATGCCGCGCTGGCCGATGCCCATGGCTTCCGCCGCCTGGACATATTCCTGCCGGCGGATCGACAGCGCCTGGCCACGCACGATGCGCGCCATGTCGAGCCAAAGCACGGCACCGACCGCCAGGAACATCAGCACGAAGTTGCGGCCGAAGAACACCACCAGCATGATGACGAAGAAGATGAACGGCAAGGAATAGAGCACGTCGACGATGCGCATCATCACCTCGTCGACCTTGCCGCCGGAAAAGCCGGCGGCGGCGCCATAAATCACACCAATCACCACCGCCACGATGCCCGCGAGCAGGCCGATGGCAAGCGAGATGCGCCCGGCCATCAGCGTGCGCGACAAGAGATCGCGGCCAGTGTTGTCGGTTCCGAACAGGAAATACTGCTGCTTGACCGACGCGCTCATCGTCACTTCGAGGCGGTCGGGCGACTTGCTCTCGATCTTGGTGTCGTCGAAGGCATCGGAACGGTCGAGGTAGCGGATGTTGCGGTCGTCGATCGGCTTGGCCGACTTGACCGTGACGAAAACCTGATTGCCCTCCTGGTGCCACTCCTTGATGTCGACGCGCATGCGTTTGATCGCTTCGGTGAGCGCGGTCTCGATCATATCGGGTTTCGGATAGGCCGACAGGCTTGGCGGCATGCGCACATAATCGGCGTAGATGGTCGTGTATTGATGCGGCACGAACCACGGGCCAAAGACGCTGACGACCCCGATCAGAACGAGATAGTAGAGGCTGAACATGGCGGCGCGGTTGGCCTTGAGGCGCGCCCAGGCATCACCCCAAAGCGAGCGACCGACGATGGCGGGAGCGGTGGCTGCGATGTCAGTCATAGCGCACCCTCGGGTCGACGATCGCGTACATGACGTCGACGATCAGGTTGAAGACGATGGTGAAAATGGCGATCACCACCACCGTTCCCATCACGAGAGTGTAATCGCGATTGAGCGCGGCATCGACGAAATAGCGGCCAACGCCCGGAATGGAGAAGATCGTCTCGACGATGACCGAGCCGGTCAGCAGTGCCGCCGCCGCCGGGCCGGTGAAGGAGACGATAGGCAGGATGGCGCCGCGCAAGGCGTGCTTGACCACCACCGACCAGTCGGAGAGGCCGAGCGCTCGCGCCGTTCGGATATGATGGGATCGCAGCGACTCGATCATCGAGCCGCGCATCAGGCGGGCGACGATGGCGATCTGGGGCAAGGCGAGCGTCAGCACCGGACCTACCTTGTTGATGAAAGCGCCATCGCCCCATCCCCCGATCGGCAACAGCCTCCAGGTCAGCCCGAACAGGAGCTGGATCACCGGCGCGATGACGAAGGTGGGGATGGTGCTGCCGGCGGTCGCCAGCGCAATCACCGTATAGTCGCCAAGCTTGTTCTGGTTGAGCGCGGCAATGGTGCCGAGCACGCTGCCGAGCAGCAGCGCCAGGATCAGCGCCGAGGCACCGAGTTGTACGGAAATGGGCAGGCCCTTGGCAAACAGTTCGGTGACGGTGAAATCCGGCATGTTGTAGCTCGGGCCGAAATTGCCGCGCAGCAGATTGCCGAGATAGTGGACATATTGCAGCCAGAGCGGATCGTTGAGACCGAACTGGGCTTCAAGATTGGCCTTGATCTCGGGGCTAAGTCCCCGCTCCTGGTTGAATGGACCGCCCGGCGCGACGCGCATCAGGAAGAACGCCATCGTCACGATGACGAACAGCGTCGGGATGGCGGTCAAAAGCCGCCGGAATACGTATCGCAGCATCGGTGCCCCGCTTGATCCGGAGCCCGCCCGTCCACCCGGACGATTGCGCTCCAGCCTTCAAATCTTCGCACCGAACGTTCCGAGAATCGATTCCGTTTCCCGGGCCGATGCGATGGCAAACCAGCGCCACCGCGCATACAGTTGCGCGGCGGCTTGGCCAGGGATCAGTCCTTGCTGACGAAGCGTGACGGATGCACGTCCATCACATTGTCGACGAAGCCATGCAGCTTCGAGGAAACGATGTCGTGGTAGCTGTAGTAGAGAAGCGGAATCTGGCCGACATCGTCGATGAGGATGCGCTCGGCCGCGGAGAGGTCCTTCATGCGCTCGTCGGGCTTGCCGCCGGCGGCCGCGGCCTTGTCCATTGCCGCTTCGTATTGCGGACTGTTGTAGTTCGAATAGTTGTTGCCGCTGGCCTTGCGCGTGATGCCGAGGAAGGTTTCCGGATCCTTGTAGTCGGCAATCCAGGCGGCACGCGCCACGTCATAGTCGCCCTTCTGCTCGAGGAAGGAGTAGTGGGTCTTGGTGTCGGTGTTGAGCAGCGTGACGTCGACGCCAAGCGGCTTCAGCTGTTCCTGGATCGCCACAGCGGTGTTCTTGTGGTTTTCCGAGGTGTTGTAGCGGATCTCCATCTTCAGCGGATGCTCGGGCGTGTAGCCTAGCTTCTCAAGGATTTTCTTGGCCGCGTCCTCGCGGTCGATCTGCGGCATGTCGGCGTATTTGGCCATTGCGGGCGTGTAGCCCTCGATGCCGGGAGGCACCATCGAATAGCCGGGAAGCATAGAGTTCTGCCAGACCTTTTCAGCGATGAAGTCACGGTCGATCGCCATCGAGATGGCGTTGCGCAGCTCGGGGTTGTTCCACGGCGCCTTGTCGGTCTTGATCGCATAATAGTAGGTGCCGAGATACGGCCCGACATGGATCTGGTCGCCGAACTTGGTCTTGAGGTCGGCGAGCTGTTCGGTCGGCAGATCGTCATAGCTGTCGAGTTCGCCGGCCTCGAAGCGCTTCATAGCCGATGAACGATCCTCGGTCGGGATGTAGTTGACGACGTCGAACTTGACGGTCGCGGCGTCCCAGAATTTCGGATTCTTGACCAGTTTCATGTGGTCGTTGGGAACCCATTCGGCCAGCGTATAGGCGCCGTTCGAAACCAGATTGCCGGGCTTGATCCAGTCGGCGCCGAGCTTTTCAATCGAAGCCTTGCTGACCGGATAAGTCGCCTGATGGGTCAGCATCTCCAGGAAGTATGGCGTCGGTGCCTTCAGAGTCACTTCCAGGGTGTTGGCGTCGATCGCCTTGACGCCCATGTCCTCCGGCTTGCCCTTCTTGGTGTTGACGTCCTCCGCACCCTTCACCGGATAGAGCATCGAGGCGTATTCCGCGCCGGTCGCCGGATCCTCGAGCCGGTGGAAGGCGTAGACGAAGTCGTCCGCCGTCACCGGGCTGCCATCCGACCACTTGCCGTCCTTGCGCAGCTTGAAGGTGTAGACGGTGCCGTCATCCGACACCGTCCAGCTTTCGGCGGCGCCCGGAATGAGGTTCGCCTTCTCATCTTGCATGACCAGTCCCTGGAACAGGTCACGCAGCACGTTGGCTTCATAGACCGTCGAGGTCTTGTGTGGATCGACCGACTCCGATTCAGCGGCGGTGCCCCTGTTATAGACGGTCTCGGCAAAGGCTGGCGTCAAGAACGTGCCGGCAGCCAAGGTCATGGTCGTGGCGAGTACCGTCGCCTTCAGCATATTTTTCAGCATGAAGTTCTCCCTGTCGGCGCTGCCATCGGCGCGCCTTTGCGTGTTGACGCCCCGGAACCGATGTCTGGTTCCTTTGAGCGCGCCACCGGTTCCCTCCGGCGGCTGGTGGCAGGAGACTAGACAGGAGGTAAGCTCTTTTCAACTGAGTACTGATTGACCCTAAGTCAATCCTCATTATCGCAGAAGCAACGGCTAAATTAGAAAGACGCTTCAATCGAGCACATCCCTTGGTTGCACCCGGAGTTTCCGCTTTCTGCATGCGAACTTGAGCATGCTTGTGCCATGGTCCACAACCTCATTTCCAAGGCCCGAAGGCGCCAGTTCCGAACAGACAATTCGGGAACTTCAGCGGTCGAGTTCGCACTGTTGTCACCGCTTTTCATCCTTCTTTTGCTCGGAATGGTTGCCTACGGCATCTATTTTGGTGCCGCCAACTCGATCCAGCAAATCGCAGCCGACGCCGCCCGGACGGCTATCGCCGGGGTGAACCAGACCGAGCGGCAAACGCTCGTGGCCAGCTATCTCACCAACAACGCCGGCGGCTACCCTTTCGTGGACGCCAGCAAGGTGACCTACCAGGCCAATGACAGCGTGGCCGACGGAAGCCAGTTCGTGGTGTCCATCTCGTATGATGCCCGCAACCTGCCGATCTGGAATCTGTTCCCGGGCATAGCCATGCCAGGGACGACCATCAAGCGTCAGTCAACGATCAGGGTCGGGGGTATCTGAATGCTGCAGCGGGCGGGCAAGGGCATCGGCCGGCTTGCACGGTCGATGATGGGAGACAAGAAGGCGAACTTCGCCGTCATGACCGCATTGAGCGCGCCGGTTGCGCTGGCGCTGGCCGCGGTGGCGATAGACGAGGCCTCCATCTATACCGAGCGCCGGGAAGCCCAGGCGATGGTCGACCTGGCAGCGATCACCGCCGCCTCGAACATCAACAACGTCAACACAGCGGTCGTCACCACGCTCACCGACAACGGCATGCCGGGTGTCGTTGTTCAAGCTTCGGGCCAGACCATCCCAGCGGCCGCCGGAAAGACGGTGGTGACGGTCACGCGGGGCCGATATGCCTCGTCGACCGCCAATGTCAGCCAGCGCTTTCAGGCGGGCGTGACGCCTTACAATGCGGCGCGGGTGACTTTGGCGAAAATTCCCCAGCGCTACTTCGCAAGCTCGCTGATCCCCACTCCCGTCATCGACACCCAAGCCACTGCCAGCATGACGCCGCAGGCGACGTTCTCGGTCGGGTCGAGATTGCTTAGCGTCAATGGCGGCATCCTCAACGCACTTTTGAGCGGACTTCTCGGCGGCAACATCTCGCTCAGCGTCATGGATTACAACGGGCTGATCTCGGCCGATGTCAGCGTGCTTTCCTTCATCAGTGCGCTCGGCACACAACTGAACGTCACGGCAGGCACCTATTCCGACGTTCTGGCATCGAAGGCGACCGTCGGCCAGATCGCCACTGCCATGGCCAATGTTCCTGGCCTCGGCAACGCCGCCAAGGTCGCCTTGCAGACCATCGCCTCCAAGTCGACCAGCACCGTCAAGATCCCACTCAGCGGACTTGTCGACCTTGGCTCCGTCGGCAGCCTGGGTCTCGGGCAACAGCCGTCCGGCCTTGGCCTGGACGCCAGCGCCATGGGGATGCTGACGGCGGCGGCCGTACTTGCAAACGGCACCAACCAGGCCGCGATCGATCTCGGCGCCACCATACCGGGGCTGCTTTCCACCAAGCTCAACATCGCCATCGGGGAGCCGATGCAATCCTCGCCCTGGCTGGCGGTCGATGGTATCGGCACTGTCGTGCGGACCGCCCAGACGCGCATCAAGCTGACGGCCTCCGTCGGTATCGGCACGCCCGGCCTGGCCGGCGGCATCAGCTTGCTGGCCGTCAATCTGCCGCTCAATGTGGAAGTCGCCTATGCCGAGGCCAAGTTGACCGACATCACCTGCCCGACAGGGCCGTCCAGCATCAGCGTTTCCATCGCCGCGCACCCCGGTATTGCCCAGTTGAACCTGGCCAACAGCAACAATCCTTCCGGCTTCGCCGATTTCAGCCAGCCGCAGACCTTTACGGATGCAGACATTGCGGATGTTAAGCTGCTGCTGATACCGTTGATCCAGGTGATGGGTTCGGCCGCGCCCGCGATCACCAACAACAACCCGCAGACTCTGACCTTCAACGCGACCGACATCGCCAGCAAGACGGTGAAGACCGTTTCGACGCGAAACATCACGCAGTCGCTCACCACGTCCCTGGTCAACAACCTCTCGCTTTCGGTCAATCTGCTTGGTCTTGGGATCGATGTGACCACCCTGCTCGGAACGGTCAAACCAGCCGTGGTGGCCCTGCTCAACACTGTAACGGCGCCCGTGGACGACTTGCTCTACAATGTGCTGTCAGCCCTGGGCGTCGGTGTCGGCCAGGCCGACGTGCGCGTCACCGGCGCGACCTGCGGACGGGCAGTGCTCGTTCAGTAGGACCGCTTGGCCACAATCGAAGCGCCAATCAGTCGAGCCGACCGAGGAAGCAACCGAGGGCCGGCAGCGAAAGCGCGTTTTCCTCGACGGAAGCAGTGCCGCCGAGGACAGCCGCGGCAGTTCCGATATCCTCAGGCAACGGCCAAGTCGCCGGCTCTCCGGCGAAATTGAAGACACAGAGCAGCCTCTCCCCACCATCCTCGCGGATGAAGGCGAGCACGTCGTCCTCGGCATCGAGAAGGCGGATCGAGCCGCCGACCAGCGCAGGATGCTGTTTGCGCAAGGCGAGCGCCGAGCGGTAGGCCGACAGCACCGATTGCTCCTCGCCGTTCTGCACATCGACCGCGCGGGCGCGATGGCCTGCCGGCACAGGCAGCCAGGGTTTCGCGGTGGAAAAGCCCGCATTGTCGGCGCCCGCCTCCCAGACCATCGGCGTGCGGCAGCCGTCCCTGCCCTTCACGCCGGGCCAGAAGCGGATGCCGACGGGATCGCGCAGATCCTCATAGGCAAGCTCCGCCTCCTCAAGGCCGAGCTCCTCGCCCTGATAGAGGCAGATCGAACCGCGCAGGCATGCGAGCAGCATGATCGAGAATCTGGCCACCGCATCGGGATCGCCACCCGGCCTCGTCCAGCGGCTGACATGGCGCACGACGTCATGGTTGGAGAATGCCCAGCAGACCCAGCCATCGGCAACCGCATTTTCGAAGGCCTCGACGCAGCCACGTACATGCGCCGCGGAGAATTGCGAGCCGAGCAGGTCGAAAGTGTAGCTCATCTGAAGCTTGTCGGCGCCGGAGGTGTAGGCGGCCAGCGTCTGCAAGGAGCGGCCTTCATCGCCGATCTCGCCGACGGCGGCGCGGCCCTCATACTCGTCCAGCAATGCCCGAAAGCGCCTGAGGAAATGGAGGTTTTCCGGCTGCGTCTTGTCGAACAGATGCTCCTGATAGAGGTAGGTGCTGGTCTCCGTATTGGTGCCGGCAACGCTCGAAGCCAAGGGCGGATTGCTGCGCAGCCAGTGGTCGTGGACATAGTAATTGACCGTGTCGAGCCGGAAGCCGTCGACACCGCGCTCTAGCCAGAACCGCACCATGCCCAGCAACGCATCCTGGACCTCCGGATTGTGGAAATTGAGGTCCGGCTGCGAGGCGAGGAAATTGTGCATGTAATATTGCCGACGGGTCGCGTCCCATTCCCAGGATGGCCCCCCGAAGACCGACAGCCAATTGTTGGGCGCGCCGCCGTCCGGCCTGGCGTCGGCCCAGACGTACCAGTCGGCCTTGGCGTTGTCGCGGCTGGCGCGGCTTTCGATGAACCATTCGTGCTTGTCGGATGAATGCGACAGCACCTGGTCGATGACGACTTTCAGGCCGAGCCTGTGCGCTTCGGCGACCAGCGCATCGAAATCCGCCAACGTGCCGAACATCGGGTCGACGTCGCGATAGTCGGATACATCATAGCCCATATCGGCCATCGGCGACTTGAAGAAGGGCGACAGCCAGACAGCGTCGACGCCGAGCGAGGCGATATGAGCGAGCCGTGACGTGATGCCCTTGAGATCGCCGCTGCCGTCGCCGGTGGTGTCCTGGAAAGAGCGCGGATAGACCTGATAGATGACGCAGCCTCGCCACCATTCGGGCCTCTGCATGGCATTGTCGTCGGACATTTACGAACCCTTCCCGGCGCCACCGTTTCCGGTCCGGCTCTCGATCATGAAGTTGACGCCGCGGCCCGGGAGCGGGCGTAGAAGGTCGATCGCCTGCGTCTCGATTGCCGGGCGCCAAAGGAAGCCATCTCGCGCTGGCAAGGTGAAGACGCATTGGCGGCGGTCGCCGTTGATCATGACGGCAAGCCTGCCATCGTCGCCACCAAGCAGCATGACGAGGCGATGCCGACTGGAGTCGTTCCAGTCGCTCTCGTTGAGCGGAGCGCCCGTCTCGGTCAGCCATGAGACATCGGGGATGTCGGAACCGTCAACCGCTTGCCCGGTCAGGAAACGCGTGTCCGACAATGCCGGCACCGCCTGGCGAAGAGCTGCGAGCGCCGATGCGTAACGCTCCAGCGCCTGGTCGCGGGCTGGCCAGTCAAGCCAGGTGATGGCGTTGTCCTGCGCATAGGCGTTGTTGTTGCCCTTCTGGGTGCGGCCGAACTCGTCGCCTGCGGTCAGCATTATGGTGCCGCGCGAGGCGAACAGCGTGGCGAGCAGTGCGCACTGGTCGTCGAAGCGCGACTTGGTGATCGCCGCGTCGTGCGTCTCGCCTTCGGTGCCATTGTTCCAGGACAGGTTTTCGTTATGGCCGTCACGGTTCTGCTCGCCATTGGCGCCGTTGTGCTTGCGCTCATAGGACACGATATCAGCCAGCGTCATGCCGTCATGGGCGGCAATGAAGTTCACGCTGCGGCTTGCCGGCCCCCCTGCCCCGTTGAACGCGTCGGACGAACCGGCAAGGCGTGTGGCGAGAGCACCGACCATGCCGGCATCGCCGCGCCAGAAGTGTCTGATATCGTCACGGTAGCGATCGTTCCACTCAAGGAACGGCGGCCGGAAATTGCCCAATTGGTAGCCGTCTGCCCCGATGTCCCAAGGCTCGGCGATCAGCACGCGGTCGCAGAGCACCGGATCATGGATGATGGCCCGGAGCAGCGGCGCTTCCGGATCGAAGATGCCATCGACCCGGCCCAGCACCGGAGTCAGATCGAAACGGAAGCCGTCGACGCCGGCCTGGCACACGAAATGACGGAGTGTGTCGAGCACCATTTCCCGCACCACCGGATGATCGCAAGCGATCGTGTTGCCGGTGCCTGTGTCATTGACCAGCACGCCATCCGGCCGGTGCCGATAGTAGGCCTGGTTGTCGAGGCCGCGTAGCGAGAGCGTCGGCCCCAGCCTGTCGCTTTCGCCGGTATGGTTGAAGACGAGGTCGAGAATGGTGCCGATGCCGGCCCGGCGCAGCGCAGCGACTGTATCCTGCAATTCCGTCAGGCCGCCGGGCGCGAGGCGTGGGTCGAGCGCCATGAAGGTCACGGGATTGTAGCCCCAGGCGTTGCTTAAGCCCAGCGGCGGCAGATGCCGCTCGTCGATCGACGCCGTCACCGGCATCAGTTCGATAGCGGAGACACCGAGCCTTTGCAGATGCTCGATGATGGCTGGATGGGCAAGTGCGGCGATTGTACCGCGCTGTTCTTGGGGCACATCCGGGTGGAGCTTGGTGAAGGCGCGGACATTCAATTCGTAGATCAGGCCGCCCGGACGAAACAGCGGCGGCAGGATCGGTGGGGCCGCGGGCAAAGCCTTGGCCACGGCCTTGGGCATCACCGACGCGGTGTCGGCGCCCTCATTGCGCCGCGCGGCGAGCCGCCAGTGATACGCATAGGGCCGGTCGATCTCGACGGCGTAAGGATCGGTCAGCAGCTTGTCGGGGTCGAACCACAGCCCACGCTCGGGTGCATAGTCGCCGTCGGCTCGCAGGCCATAGCGCGCGCCCACGGCCAGGCCGGAGACGAAAAGCGCATGCATGCCGTCGCCATCCGGCGTCAGCTCCAGCCGGTCGAGTTCACGGTTTCCCTGCTCGTCGAAGATCGAAACCCAGAGGCGATGGGCCGATGAGGACCATGCGGCAAAGCGGATGCCTTCGCTGGTGATGGTGGCGCCGAGCGGCTTCATGCGCGCACCTTCCCTTCTCACCATGTGGGAGAAGATGGCTCGGCGCGCAGCGCCGAGCCGGATGAGGGGTGTTGGAAGAAATGAGGCGCCCGTGTTCTGAGCGCCGGTTTGCGCCAAGCTGGAGCACCCCTCATCCGTCCGAGCTTCGCTCGGCCACCTTCTCCCACAAGCGGAGAAGGGAAGGCCTCATCCACCACCCTCAAGTAATCACGCTGGGCTTGTTGCGGCCGGTGTGGGTCTTGATCCCGGCAATGTCGTCGGCCGCTGAAATCAGATCGGCGAGCGCCTCCTGCGTGTCGAGATCGTGCCTCGCCTGGTCCGGCTCATAGCGCTCGATATAGACGCGCAAGGTCGCGCCTGATGTGCCGGTGCCCGAAAGCCGGAAGACGACGCGCGATCCGCCTTCGAACAGCACCCTTATACCCTGATGCTCGCTGGTCGAGCCGTCGACCGGGTCGTGATAGGCAAAATCGTCGGCCTTGGCAATCTTCAGGCCGCGAATGCTGGTGCCCGGCAACGAGCCGAGCTTCGCCCTGAGTTCGCCGACCAGCGCATTGGCGCGCTCGGTCTCGACTTCCTCATAGTCGTGGCGAGAATAGTAGTTGCGCCCGTAGGTCGCCCAATGTTCCGTGACGATCTGTTTGCAGCTTTCGCCGCGCGCGGCCAGGATGTTGAGCCACAAGAGCACCGCCCACAGACCGTCCTTTTCGCGGACATGGTTGGAGCCGGTGCCGGCACTTTCCTCGCCGCAGATGGTCGCCATGCCGGCATCGAGCAGATTGCCGAAAAACTTCCAGCCAGTAGGCGTCTCGTAGATGCCGATACCGAGCTTGTGGGCGACGCGGTCGGCGGCACCGCTGGTCGGCATCGAGCGGGCAATACCCTTCAGGCCTTCCTTGTAGCCGGGTGCCAGGCGGGCATTGGCGGCGAGCATGGCGACCGAATCCGACGGGGTGACGAAAATACCCTTGCCGATGATCAGATTGCGGTCGCCGTCGCCATCGGAGGCGGCGCCGAAATCCGGCGCGTTCGGTCCCATCATCTCGTCATAGAGGTGTTTGGCATGAACAAGGTTGGGATCGGGGTGATGACCGCCGAAATCCGGCAGCGGCTCGAAATTGCGGCAGGTGCCGTTCGGTGCGCCGAGGCGGTGTTCGAGGATTTCCTTGGCGTACGGTCCGGTCACCGCATGCATGGCGTCGAAGCGCATGCGGAAGCCCGACTTGAACAGTTTGCGCAGCGCATCGAAATCGAACAGGCTCTCCATCAGCTCGGCATAGTCGGTGACCGGATCGATGATCTCGATGGTCATGCCGCCAGCCTTGACGGTCCCGACCGTATCGATGTCGATCGGATCGATGTCGGCGGTCTTGAAGCTCGAAATCGCCTTGGTCTTGGCAAAGATGGCGTCGGTCAGCTTTTCCGGCGCCGGGCCGCCATTGCCGGCATTGTACTTGATGCCGAAATCCTCATGCGGGCCGCCGGGATTGTGGCTGGCCGACAGGATGATGCCGCCGAAGGTCTTGTATTTTCGGATGACATGCGAGGCCGCCGGCGTCGACAATATACCGCCCTGCCCGACCATCACCTTACCGAAACCGTTGGCGGCGGCCATGGCGACGGCCTTCTGGATGACCTCGCGGTTGTAGTAGCGGCCGTCGCCGCCGATCACCAGGGTCTTGCCGGCAAATCCGTCGAGCGCGTCGAAGATCGACTGGATGAAGTTCTCGGCATAGTGCTCCTGCTGGAACACTGGCACCTTCTTGCGCAGTCCCGACGTGCCGGGCTTCTGGTCGGAATAGGGCTTGGTGGGGACGGTTCGTATCATGCTTCAGGCAACCCTTTTCGAAAGCAGCAGGCGATAAAGTTCGACGTATTTTTCGGCGCTTCGGTCCCACGACAGATCGGTCTTCATGCCCTGGCGCTGGATGGTTTCGAAGCTTGCGGGACTGGCATGGGCATCGACCAGGCGGCGGATGGCGTGCAGCAGCGCGCCGCCATTGTTGGGAGCAAATTGGAACCCAGTCGCCACGCCCGCGGCCATTGCTGCTTCATTGGCATCGATGATGGTGTCGGCAAGGCCGCCAGTGCGCGCGACGACCGGCACGCAGCCATAGCGCAGGCCATAAAGCTGCGTCAGCCCGCAAGGCTCGAAGCGCGAAGGAATAACGATGGCGTCGCAGCCGCCCTGCATGATGTGCGACAGCTGCTCGTCATAGCCGACGACGACGCCGATGCGGCCGCGGTGGCGTGCGGTCGCGGCCAGCAGCGCGCCTTCGAGCCCCGCGTCGCCCGAGCCCAGGATGGCCAGCCTTGCGCCTGTCGCGACGATGCCGTCGACCACCGTCGCCAATATGTCCATGCCCTTCTGCCATGTCAGCCGGCTGACGACGCAGACAATCGGGCTGTCGTCGCGGTCGAGGCCGAAACGGTCCTCGACGGCGGCCCTGTTGGGCGCCCGGGTCTTCAACGTTTCGGCCGTATAGGTCGATACCAGATGCTTGTCGGTCTCCGGATCCCAGATGGCGGTATCGATGCCGTTGACGATGCCATGGAGATCGCTTGAACGCATGTTGATGAGACCGTCGAGGCCCATGCCGAATTCCGGCGAACGGATCTCCTGCGCATAGGTCGGGCTCACCGTTGTGATCGCCCAGGCGGCTTGCAAGCCAGCCTTGAGGAAGCCGACACCGCCATAATATTCGACGCCGTCAAGTGCCATCGCCGCGGCCGGCAGGCCGAGCTCACCGAAAATGCCGGCGCCGAACTGGCCCTGGAAGGCGAGATTGTGGACGGTCATCATCGACGGTATGCCAACGGCCTTGCCGTAGCGCATATAAGCCAGGGTCATCGCCGACTGCCAGTCATGAGCATGGACGATGTCAGGCAGGTAGCCCGAAATGGCGCCGCCGGCGATATCGGCGCCGGCCTGGCTCAGCGCCGCGAAGCGCCGCCAATTGTCCGGCCAATCGGCGCCCGAGGCGTTGCCATAGGGACCGCCAGGGCGGTCGAACAGATGCGGCGCGTCGAGCACGAACAGGTCGAGCCCGGTGACCTCGACGGCATAGACCGAGGCCTTGCCGCCCTGCAGCAAAGGGTACTGATAGACGGCCTTCTTTTTCTTGAAGGCGTTCATCACCACCGGAAAGCCCGGGATGAGCGTGCGCATGGTCACGCCCCTGGCCGAGAGCGCAATAGGCAGCGCGCCGGTTACGTCAGCCAGTCCGCCGGTCTTGATCAGCGGGAAAATTTCGGGCGTGACCGACAGAACATGCATGCGCTTAACGATCCGCTCCTGGTCCATGTCGCCCAGAACCGTGTAGCGGTTTTGGGACCACGACATGCACAAAACACCCTAAAGTGACAGCTTGTTGATCAACCTGTTCAGGTTGACAACTTGTTGATCATGTCCTGTGTGATTAGGCAGATACCCTTTTCCGAGACGCGGAAGCGCTTGGCGTCGATCGCGGGATCCTCGCCGACCACCAGCCCTTCCGGTATCCTTACACCGTGGTCGATGACGACGCGCTTCAACTTTGCGTTCCGGCCGACATGAACGTCGGGCAGCATGACAACCTCTTCCAGCGTCGAATAGGAATTGATGCGCGCACCGGTGAAAATCAGGCTTTTCTTCAGCGAAGCGCCCGAGACGATGCAATCGCCCGACACCAGTGACGAGACGGCGGAACCGCGCCTGCCGTCCTCGTCATGGACGAACTTTGCCGGCGGCTTCAACTCGGCATAGGTCCAGATCGGCCAGTCGCGGTCGTAGAGGTCGAGTTCCGGCGTCACGTCGGTCAAGTCGATATTGGCTTCCCAATAGGCGTCGACCGTGCCGACATCGCGCCAGTAGGCCTCGTTCTCGGCGGTCGAACGCACGCAGGACTTGGTGAAGCGGTGCGCGATCGCCTTACCGTGCGTGACGATATAGGGGATGATATCCTTGCCGAAGTCGCGGCTGGAGCCCGGCTCGGCGGCGTCGCGGCGCAGTTGCTCCATCAGGAACTTGGTCTTGAAGACGTAGATGCCCATCGAGGCCAAGGCGAATTCCGGATTACCCGGAATTCCCGGCGGATCGGCGGGCTTTTCGACGAAGGCGATGATGTTGTCCTTGGCATCGACATGCATGACGCCGAAGCCGGTCGCTTCCATGCGCGGCACTTCGAGGCAGCCGACCGTGACATCGGCGCCGGCATCGACATGCTGACGCAGCATCATCTCGTAATCCATCTTGTAGATGTGATCGCCGGCCAGGATGACCATGTATTCCGGACCATAGGCCTCGATGATGTCGATGTTCTGGTAGACGGCGTCCGCCGTGCCTTCATACCATTGGGTTTCCGACACGCGCTGGCTGGCCGGCAGGATGTCGAAGCTCTCATTTCGCTCGGGCCGCAGGAAGTTCCAGCCGCGCTGCAGGTGGCGGATCAGCGAATGCGCCTTGTACTGAGTGGCGACGCCGAGGCGGCGGATGCCGGAATTGAGCGCATTGGAGAGCGCGAAATCGATGATGCGCGTCTTGCCGCCGAAATAGACCGCCGGCTTGGCGCGCCGGTCGGTCAGTTCCTTGAGGCGGCTGCCGCGCCCGCCGGCCAGCACATAGGCCATGGCGTCGCGGGCCAGCGGCTGGGTTCGTTTCAAGTCTGCCATTCCTACCCTCCCAAGTTACTCGTCTTTATGCGTTGACCAGCCTTAACGAGTTCAGTCGGCGGCGAGTTCAAGCATGATCGTCGACAGCGGTGGCAGAAGCATCATTGCCGAAATGCTCTTGCCCTCCGCCCGTGCCTCGACCACGCCGCCATTGCCCATGCCGGAGCCGCCATATTCGGAAGCGTCGGTGTTGATGATCTCGCGCCACTTGCCGGCCTTCGGCAGAGGCACACGATAATTGTCGCGCGGCACCGGTGTGAAATTGGAGATGACGGCGACCGGATTGCCGCCGGGAGCGTTGCGCACCCAGGCGAAAACCGAATTTTGGCTGTCGTCGACGATCAGCCAGGAAAACCCTTCCGGCTCGCAGTCGCGGCCATGCAGGGCCGGGCGTGAACGATATAGATAGTTCAAATCGCGCACCGTCTGCCAGACACCGCGATGCGGGCGGAAATCGAGCAGGTTCCAATCGAGCGCGCGCGTCTCGCTCCATTCGCGGCGCTGCGCGAATTCCTGGCCCATGAACAGCAGCTTCTTGCCGGGATACCCCCACATGAAGCCGTAATAGGCCCGCAAGGTCGCGAATTTCTGCCAGTCGTCGCCGGCCATCTTGCCGAGCAGCGTGCCCTTGCCGTGCACGACCTCGTCATGCGAGAGCGGCAGCACGAAATTCTCCGAGAAGGCGTAGGTCAGGCCGAAGGTCAGCTCATTGTGGTGGTGCTTGCGGAAAATCGGCTCTTTTGAAAAATACTCCAGCGTGTCGTGCATGAAGCCCATGTTCCACTTGAAGCCGAAGCCCAGCCCGCCTTCATGGACAGGCGCCGAGACCTTTGGCCATGAAGTCGATTCCTCGGCGATGGTCATAACGCCGGGATGGTGCCCGTAGAGCTCCTTGTTCATCTTCTGCAGGAAGCTGACCGCCTCGAGGTTTTCGCGCCCACCCTTCTCGTTGGGGATCCATTCGCCCTGCTTGCGCGAATAGTCGAGATAGAGCATCGAGGCGACCGCGTCGACGCGAAGACCGTCTACATGGTATTTTTCGGCCCAGAATAGTGCGTTATTGACGAGGAACGACACCACCTCGCGGCGGCCGAAATTGTAGATCGCGGTGTTCCAGTCCGGGTGGAAGCCCTTGCGCGGGTCGGCATGCTCGTAGAGCGCGGTGCCGTCGAAATGGACCAGACCGTGCTCGTCGACAGGGAAATGCGCCGGCACCCAGTCGAGAATGACGCCGATGCCGGCACGGTGGGCGCCATCGACAAAGCGGGCAAAGCCGTCCGGATCGCCGAAGCGGGCCGATGGCGCGTAGAGGCCGGTTGTCTGGTAGCCCCAGGACGGGTCATAGGGATGCTCGGAGATCGGCAGGAATTCGACATGGGTGAAACCGGCCTCGACCACATAGGGGATCAGCCGGTCGGCCAGTTCATCCCATGACAGGAAGGTGCCGTCGTCGCGAAGCTGCCAGGAACCGGCGTGGACTTCGTAGATCGAGATGGCTTCGCGCCGAGGGTCGGCGTTGCGCCAGAAATCGCGATGCGCCTCGTCACCCCATGGATGGGCCGGCGGCACCGCGGTCACAGAGGCGGTTGCCGGGCGCAGCTCCGACTTGAAGGCGAACGGATCGGCCTTCAGCGGCAACCTGACGCCATCGGGGCCTATGATTTCGTATTTATAGGGCCGGCCGGCACCAATATCGGGAATGAACAGCTCCCAGATGCCGGTGTCGCGACGGTCGCGCATCGTATGCCGGCGGCCATCCCAGTCATTGAAATCGCCGACCACCGAGACGCGCCGGGCATTGGGCGCCCATACCGCGAAATGCACGCCGGTAGCGCCTTCGTGCTCGATGACATGCGCGCCGAGCTTGTCGAACAGCCTGAGATGCGAACCTTCGGCGATGTAGTAATCGTCCATCGGCCCGAGCACCGGGCCGAACGAATAGGGATCGGTCAGCCACCAGCCGCCGCCGGCATTGCGCGCGTGGTAGCGAAGCGGTTGGCGCTTCCTGATCGACAGCTTGCCCTCGAAGAAACCGGCGTCGTCGCGCCTGGTCAATTCGCCCGCCTCGATGCCGGTCAGCGTGTAGGCGGTGACGGACTGCGCGTGCGGAACGAAGCAGCGCGCGAACAGGGTCTTGCCGGCCTCCTGGACGCCGAGAACCGCAAAGGGATTGCCGTGCGTACCGGCGACAATCGCCGCAACATCGCTGGCTGGCGCCAGTCCGTCCGGCCCGCTTGTCGCAGCGGTCGCGTGCGGCTTCCTCATCAGGCAGCGTCCCTCCCAGGGCACCAGCTATTCATTTCTAGCGATGTGAATTGGGCATTCAACTCGCATCACCGGGACCACATTGTTCGTGGCTCATGCAATCACATCAGACCGGCACGTTCCAGATTTCTTTCGCGTATTGACGGATCGTGCGATCGGAGGAGAACCAGCCGACGCGGGCGACGTTGCGGATGGCGCGCGCGTACCAATCCGGGCTGTTGCGCCAGACAGCATCGACGTCGCGCTGGCAGGCGGCATAGGCGTCGAAATCCGCCGCGACCATGAACCAGTCGGTGTCGTAGAGACCGTTGATGAGGTCGCGGTAGCGATTGGGATCATCGGGCGAGAAGACGCCCGACGAAACCGCCGCAACCGCCTGCGTCAGTTCCGAGGATGCCTCGATGACGCCGCGCGGATTATAGCCATTGTTGCGCCGCTCGGCGACTTCTTCGGTGGTGAGGCCGAAGATGAAGATGTTGTCGTCGCCGACATGCTCCTTGATCTCGACATTGGCGCCGTCAAGCGTGCCGATGGTCAGCGCGCCGTTCAGCGCGAACTTCATGTTGCCGGTCCCCGATGCCTCCATGCCGGCGGTCGAGATCTGCTCTGACAGATCGGCGGCCGGCATCAGCACCTCGGCCAGGCTGACGTTGTAGTTCGGTACGAACACGACCTTCAGCAGGCCGCGCACCGAAGGGTCGCTGTTGATCACCCTGGCGACATCGTTGGCCAGTTTGATGATCAACTTGGCGTTGTGGTAGCTGGGCGCGGCCTTGCCGCCGAAGAATTTCACGCGCGGCATCCAGTCGCGCTCGGGATGCGAACGGATCTGGTCATAGAGCGCGATTGCTTCGAGGATGTTGAGGAGTTGGCGCTTGTATTCGTGGATGCGCTTGACTTGGATGTCGAAGAGCGCCGAAGGGTCGAGCTTGATGCCGAGGCGATCGGCTACCAGATTGGCAAGCCTCACCTTGTTCTGGCGCTTCACGGCGGCGAATTTTTCGCGGAAGGCAGTGTCGCCGGCGAGAGGATCGAGCCCCTTGATCGCCTCGATGTCATCCATGAAGCGGTCGCCGATCGCCTCGCGGGCAAGCGCGGTGAGGCCCGGATTGCACTGGATGAGCCAGCGCCGCGGCGTGATGCCGTTGGTCTTGTTGTTGATGCGATCGGGATAAAGTTTGTGAAGGTCGGCGAAGACCGTCTCCTTCATCAATTCGGTGTGCAGCGCCGACACGCCGTTGATCGAATGCGAACCGACAAAGGCCAAATTACCCATGCGCACCCGGCGGTCGCCATTCTCCTGGATCAGCGAGATGCGGCTGATCTGCTCGTCCGAGAATTGGTCGGTGGCGCGGGCTTCGAGTAGCACCTGCGCGTTGATGGCGTAGACGATCTGCATGTGGCGCGGCAGGAGCCGCTCGAACAGCGGCACCGACCAGCTTTCCAGCGCCTCGGGCAGCAGCGTATGGTTGGTGTAGCCGAAGGTGCGCTTGGTGATGTCCCAGGCGAGATCGAAATCCATGCCATGGACATCCATCAAGAGCCGCATCAGTTCAGGCACGGCGATCGCCGGATGGGTGTCGTTGAGGTGGATCGCGGCCTTGTCGGGCAGCGACTTCAGGTCGCCATATTGGCTGAGATGGCGCTGGACGATGTCCTGCAGCGAAGCGGTCGAGAAGAAGTATTCCTGGCGCAGCCTGAGCTCCTGCCCGGCCATGTGGGAATCGGCTGGATAGAGCACGCGCGACAGCGCATCGGCCTTGTTGCTTTCAGCCAGCGCCCCGATGTGGTCGCCGGCATTGAACTTGTCGAGCAGGATCGGATCGATCGGCATGCCCGACCACAGCCGCAGCGTGTTGACGCGCTTGGCGCGCCAGCCGGCCACGGGCGTATCGTAGGCGACCGCCAGAACATGTTCCCTCGGCTTCCAGACATGGCGTTCGAAGCGCCCTTCCCTGGAGGTGATTGATTCGACCGAACCGCCGAAGCCGACTTCGAAGGAGCGCTCGCGGCGCTCGAACTCCCAAGGGTTGCCATGGTCAAGCCAGGTCTCGGGCAGTTCGACCTGCCAGCCGTCATGGATTTCCTGGCGGAACATGCCGTTGGCATAGCGGATGCCGTAGCCATGCGCGGGAATGTCGACGGTCGCCATGCTTTCCATGAAGCAGGCGGCGAGCCGTCCGAGGCCGCCATTGCCGAGGGCAGCGTCCGGCTCGAGCGCCGCGATCAGGTCGAGGTCGACGCCGAGCGACGACAGCGCCTCACGCATATTCTCCATCAGGCCGAGATTGGAAAAGGCGTCGCGCATCAGACGCCCGATCAGGAATTCGAGCGAGAGGTAATAGACGCGCTTTTCCTGCTGGTCGTAGGCTTCCTTGGTGGCCTGCATCCAATGGTCGACGATGCGATCGCGCACGACCTTGATCGAGGCGGTCAGCCAGTCGTACTGGGTCGCGACGGTGGTGTCCTTGCCGACCCGGTATTTGAGCGACATCAAGACTTCTTCGGCGAGCGTCTTGGGATCGGGATTGTCGAGAGCGGGGGCTTCGATCGTCATGGCGGATGTCATATCGCCTCTCGTTCGGTTTGGCCTGATCATACCGGCTTTCACCGTTTCTCCCAGCCTATCCTAGTGCATTGCAGCATGTTTTCAATCGATTAGAGAATACTCCCGCCTGCTTACGCTGCGGCAACTTGGCAGTTCAGGCCGCCAATGCCACCTCCGGGGGTGTTTTTGCCCCGGTCATAAAGGCAACGGCATCGGACATCGTATATTGCTTGGGGTCGATGACGCATAGGCGACGGCCCAGACGGTGGATGTGGATACGGTCGGCCACCTCGAAGACGTGCGGCATGTTGTGGGAGATCAGCACGATCGGCAGACCGCGCTTCTTCACGTCGAGGATCAGTTCGAGCACGCGGCGGCTCTCCTTGACGCCGAGTGCCGCCGTCGGCTCGTCCATGATCACCATCTTCGAGCCGAAGGCGGCGGCGCGGGCCACCGCCACGCCCTGGCGCTGGCCGCCCGACAGCGTCTCCACCGCCTGGCTGATGTTCTGGATGGTCATCAAGCCGAGTTCGGTCAGCTTGTCGCGGGCGCGCTTTTCCATTGCCGGACGGTCGAGCATGCGAAGCCACTGGCCGACAAAGCCGGGTTTGCGGATCTCGCGGCCGAGGAACATGTTGTCGGCGATCGACAGCGCCGGCGACAGCGCCAGGTTCTGGTAGACGGTTTCGATGCCGGCTTCGCGAGCTTCCATCGGCGACTTGAAGGAGACGGGTTTGCCTTCGAGCCGGATTTCGCCTTCGTCCGGCACGGCCGCGCCGGAAATCGCCTTGATGAGCGACGACTTGCCGGCGCCGTTGTCGCCGATGACGGCAAGGATTTCGCCGGGGTAAAGGTCGAAATCGGCATTGTCGAGAGCGGTGACGCGGCCATAGCGCTTGACCAGACCGCGCGCGGTGAGGATGGGCTCCTGGGTCATGCCGAAACCTTTCTGATCCATTGGTCGATGGCGACGGCGCCGATGATCAGCACGCCGGTGAGCAGCACTTTCCATTGCGGATCGGCGCCCAGCATGTTGAGGCCCATCGAGACGACGCCGACGATCATGGCGCCGAACAAGGTGCCGAGGATGGAGCCGCGGCCGCCGAAGAGAGAAATACCGCCGATCACCGTCGCGGTGATCGCCTGCAGATTGTAGTCGGTGACGGCGGCGGACGGCGAGATCGAGCCGTTGCGGCCGATCGAGACCCAGGCCGCGAAAGCGGCGATCAGCCCGGCAAGGGTGTAGACCGTCATCAGCACCTTCTTGGTTTGGATACCCGACAGCTTCGCCGCCTCCTGGTCGTCGCCGACGGCGTAGACATGACGGCCCCATGCGGTGTGGTTGAGCACGTACCAAAGAACCAGCACGAGCACGACCGTAGCGATGACGCCGAGCGTCAGCACCGCCGTGCCGACCTTGAAGCTCAGGGCAAACAGGTGCAGCAGCGGCGCCTGATTGTCGACGTCGGTGTCGCGGATCGTCTCATTGGCCGAATAGATGAAATTGGTGGCCATGACGATGTTCCAGGTGCCAAGCGTCACGATGAAGGGCGGCAGCTTCATATAGGCGACCAGCAGCCCGTTCAGCAGCCCGCAAGCCGCTCCGGCGGCAAGCCCGATCGCCACGGCGAGCACGCTCGGCATGCCGTAGCTGACCGCGCAATTGCCCATGATCACGGCCGAAATCACCATGATCACCCCGATCGACAGGTCTATGCCGGCGGTCAGGATGACCAGCGTCTGCGCGGCCCCGAGAATGCCGACGATGGCGATCTGCTGCAGGATCAGCGTCAGCGTGTAGGACGAAAAGAATCGCCCTCCGATCGTGATGCCGAAGATAATGATCGACAGAAGCAGCACGATCAGCGGCACCGCGGCCGGCGTCGAATGCAGAAAATGCTGGACGCGCTTGACGGCTGATTTGTGCTCGTCGAAAGCGGCCACGCTTGTGTCGCTGGCCGAGAGAACCTTCTCGAATTCCTGAACTTGAGCCATGTTTTCTCCCCGTAGGGCTTCAGCCACGCGCTGACGCCGTCCACGCCTTCCGGTCTGTCGCCGGGATTATTCGCGTTTACAGTGATGCATCGTCCACCCGATGCGGCCGGGGATCAAGCCCCCGGCCGATCGGTTTTGTTCCGGTCAGGCCGGCATCAGCCCCAGCACTTGGCGAGGCCTTCCTTGGTGTCGATGGACTTGACGCCGTTGGCGGGCTTGTCGGTGACGAGATTGACGCCGGTGTCGAAGAAGTTCTTGCCCTCGGTCGGCTTCGGCTTGGTGCCGTCCTTGGCGAAAGCGGCGATCGCCTCGATGCCGAGTGCGGCCATCTGCAGCGGATATTGCTGCGAGGTGGCGCCGATGACGCCTTCGGCGACCGACTTCACGCCGGGGCAACCGCCGTCGACCGAGACGATCAGCACCTGGCTTTCGAGGCCGACGGCCTTGAGCGCCTGGTAGGCGCCGACCGCTGCCGGCTCGTTGATGGTGTGGATGACGGTGATGGTGTTGTCCTTCTGGAGAAGGTTTTCCATCGCCTTGCGGCCGCCTTCCTCGTTGCCGTTCGTCACATCATGGCCGACGATGCGCGGATCGGTCTCATCGCCAATCTTGTTGGGATCCTTCACGTCGATGCCGTAGCCCATCATGAAGCCCTGGTCGCGCAGAACGTCCACGGTCGGCTGCGAGGGGGTCAGGTCGAGGAAGCCGATCTTGGCATCCTTGGCCTTGTCGCCCAGAGTGGCGGCGGCCCAGGCGCCGATCAGCTTGCCGGCCTCCAGATTGTCGGTGGCGAAGGTCGCGTCGGCGGCGTCGATCGGGTCGAGCGGCGTGTCGAGCGCTATCACCAGCAGGCCCGCATCGCGCGCCTTCTTCACCGTCGGCACGATGCCCTTGGTGTCGGACGCGGTGATCAGAATGCCCTTGGCGCCATCGGCGATGCAGCTTTCGATCGCCGCCACCTGGCTCTCGCTGTCACCGTCGATCTTGCCCGCATAGGTCTTGAGATCGACGCCAAGTTCCTTGGCCTTGGCGGTCGCGCCCTCTTTCATCTTGACGAAGAACGGATTGGTGTCGGTCTTGGTGATCAGGCAGGCGCCGACGCCGGCGGCTGATGCGGACGAAGCGAACGCCATCAGACCCAGCGCGGCTGCCGCAAAAACGGTGGACTTCAACAGTTTTGTATTGGTCACGATTTTCCTCCCAGTGGACCATTTTCGAGTGCCGGCCAACCGGCACCCGCACGGCATCCAAGCGACTTCTCCCAGCGCGGATGCCCCCTCAAAGAACACCACAGCAAGGCATCTGTCAATAATTAAATCACTCTTATTTATTATTGACAGCCTTGCGTCGTTCACTCATTCTGGCCCAAAAGCATTGCCGGGGAAACGACGGGAGGAACAGGGTGGAGACCGCCACTGCGAGGCATGGTTCGCCCGAAGCGAACGAGAGCCTTATTCACCGCGGCACCAACCAGAGCGGCATGCGCGACCACAACGAGCGCCTGGTGCTTTCGCTGGTGCGCCAGCACGGCAGTCTTGCGAAGTCCGACATTGCCCGTATGACCGGACTTTCGGCGCAGACGGTCTCGGTCATCATGCGCGAACTAGAGGAAGAAAGCCTGCTCGTGCGCCAGGCGCCATTGCGTGGCAAGATCGGTCAGCCCTCGATCCCCATGGCGCTCAATCCCGAAGGCGCCTTCTTCATCGGCCTCAAGATCGGCCGCCGTAGCGCCGAACTCGTGCTGATCGATTTCCTCGGGCAGGTGCGCGCCATGCTGCAGCATTCCTACCGCTACCCTGCCCCACGCGAGACGGTCGAGTTTGTCACGTCGGGCATGAAGGCGATGCGCGGCGAGCTGACACCGGCGCAGGACAAGCGCATTGCCGGACTCGGCATCGCCATGCCGTTCGAACTTTGGAACTGGGCCGACACCGCCGGCGCGCCGCGCGACGTCATGGACGAATGGCGCCATCGCGATATCAGGGCCGACATCCAGGCACAGTGCGATTTTCCGGTCTACCTGCAAAACGATGCCACCTCCGCCTGCGGCGCCGAACTGGTCTTCGGCCAGACGGGCGCGGCGCGGGACTTCGTCTATTTCTACATCGGCGCCTTTGCCGGCGGCGGCATCGTGCTCAACGGCCGGCTCTTCGGCGGACCGACCGGCAATGCCGGCGCGCTCGGCTCAATGCCCGTGCCCGGGCCGGATGGAAAACCGACCCAGCTGATCGACGTGGCCTCGATCGCCATGCTCGAAAAAACACTCAATGCGCGTGGCGTCGAGGCCTCGTATCTGTGGACCTCACCCGAGGATTGGGGGGAGATCGGCGCTGAGCTCGACGAGTGGATCGCCAGCGCCTCGCAGGCGCTCGCTTACGCCATCGTGGCAGCGTCCTCGGTCATCGATTTCGAGGCCGCGGTGATCGACGGCTGGATGCCGAAGGCCGTGCGCCAGAGGCTGGTCGAGGCGGTCGTGACGGCAATCGGTGCGATCGACGGCGAAGGGCTGAAACTTCCGACCGTCCGCGAGGGAACCGTGGGCATTCATGCCCGGGCGCTCGGCGGCGCCAGCCTGCCGCTTTCCGAACGGTTCCTGATCGGTTCGACGACGATCTCCAGGAGCGCCTGAATGCTGATCGGGATTCCGGCGCTGCTTGGTCCGGAGCTTCTGGCGACGTTGCGCGCCATGGGCCATGGTGACGAGATCGCCCTGGTCGACGGGAACTATCCGGCGCAAGAGCAGGCAAGACGCCTCATCCGGACCGACGGCCATGCCCTCATTCCCGTACTTGACGCGATACTGACGCTGCTTCCGGTCGACGATGTCGTGCCGGAGGCGCTGTTTCGCGCCTCGGTGAAAGGCGATCCGTCGCTTGCCGACCCCGTCCATCATGAAATGGAGGCGATCTGCGCCAAACGCGCTCCGGGCCGCAAGGTGGTTGCGCTGGCCGGCGCCGACTTCTATGCACGGGTCAGATCGGCGCATGCCATCGTCGCGACAAGCGAGCCGCGGCTTTACGCCAACATCATCATCCGCAAGGGCGTGATCTATCCGCCGGAGACCAGGAAGCCATGATCCTCTGCTGCGGCGAAGCCCTGATCGACATGCTGCCGCGCACCACCACCGAGGGTGAGCCGGCCTTCGCTCCCTATGTCGGCGGCGCCGTTTTCAACACGGCGATCGCCCTCGGCCGGCTCGGCGCGCCGGCCGGCTTCTTCTCGGGCCTGTCGTCGGACCTGTTTGGCGGCCAGTTCCGGAACGCGCTCGGGGCAAGCAAAGTGAGTTCAACCTACGCGCACACTTCGCCCCGGCCGACGACGCTGGCCTTCGTGCGGCTGAACAACGGCCAGGCAACCTACACCTTCTATGACGAGAACACGGCCGGGCGCATGCTGACCATCGAAGACCTGCCGCAACTCGGCGGCGAGATCGAGGCGATGCTGTTCGGCGCCATCAGCCTGATCTCGGAGCCGGCTGGCTCGGCCTATGAGGAGTTCATGCGGCGCGAGCATGAGGCCCGCGTGATGATGCTCGATCCCAACATCCGGCCGAACTTCATCCCCGACAAGGCCAAGCACCTCAGGCGCATCCGGGAGATGATGGCGATGGCCGACATCGTCAAACTGTCGGACGAAGACCTCCACTGGTTCGGCGAAGCCGGTTCGCACGAGGATGTGGTGCGCAATTGGCTCGAACGCGGCCCCAAGCTGATCGTCGTCACCCATGGCAGCGAAGGTGCCGTTGGCTACAGCAAGCAGCACCGTGTCACCGTCATACCGGAGACAGTCAAGGTGGTGGACACCGTCGGCGCCGGGGACACGTTCAACGCCGGCATCCTTGCCTCCCTGCATGAGCAAGGCCTGCTGGCGAAGGCGGCGATTTCCAGCCTGTCCGAAGACGCAATCCGCAAAGCATTGGCGCTCGGCGCCAAGGCGGCGGCAGTGACGGTGTCACGAGCCGGCGCCAATCCCCCCTGGCGGCACGAGATCGGCTGATCGGCTCCCGAAAGCGATCACTTTATGTTTCCATGCGCCAAAAACCGCGACAAAAATGGCCTGAATTGCGCCGCCTAGCCCGGATTCCCGGCCTTTTGGGCAATGCGCCGGCAAAACACGGGTAACGGCCTGCGACACTTGCACCATACCCCCGGTTCGCAGCCGGCTTTTTCAGCCGCGCCAAGTCTGGTACCAGCGGGCCGGTTATTGGCAGGTATTGAGGCCGACATGCAGTTCATCGATCTTGGCGCGCAGCGCGAACGAATCCGCGACCGGCTGAAAGCCGCGATCGACCACGTTGTCGAGGATGGCCGCTACATCTTTGGCCCCCAGGTCGCCGAATTCGAAAAGAAGCTCGCCGCCTATGTCGGCGTCAAGCATGTGGTTGCCTGCGCCAACGGCACGGACGCACTGCTTTTGCCGCTGTTTGCCGCCGGCATCGGCCCGGGCGACGCGGTGTTCGTGCCGAGCTTCACCTTCGCCGCCACGGCGGAAGTGGTGGCGCTGGCCAAGGCCGAGCCGGTTTTCGTCGATGTCGATCCGAAGACCTACAACATCGACATCGCCAGCCTCGAGGCGGCGATCGCGGCCATCAAGAAGGAAGGCCGACTGAAGCCGAAGGCGATCATCCCCGTCGACCTGTTCGGTCTTGCCGCCGACTACGAGGCGATCATGGCTATCGCCAATCGCGAAGGCTTGTTGGTGATCGAGGATGCCGCGCAGTCCATGGGTGGTTCGCTCGAAAGCAGGATGTGCGGCTCGTTCGGCCACGTCGGCTCGACCAGCTTCTATCCGGCCAAGCCGCTTGGCTGCTATGGCGACGGTGGCGCGATGTTCACCAATGATGACGCTTTGGCCGACACGCTGCGTTCCTTCGCCTTCCACGGCAAGGGGGAGACGCAATACGACAACATCCGCGTCGGTATCAATTCACGGTTGGATACGCTGCAGGCGGCAATCCTGATCGAGAAGCTGGCCATCCTCGAGGAAGAAATGATAGCGCGGCAGGTGGTAGCCAAGCGCTATGCAGAAGGCCTGGGCGATATCGTCACCGCGGCCCGTAACCTGGATGGCAGCCGTTCGGCCTGGGCGCAATACGCGATCGAAACGCCCAAACGCGACGGCCTTAAAGCTCATCTGAGCGAAAAAGGCATCCCATCTGTAATTTATTACGTCAAGCCGCTGCATGAGCAGATCGCCTATCGCGACTACCCGCGCTCGCCGACCGGTCTTGCGGTTTCGGAGGATCTGCCGAAACGCATCCTGTGTCTGCCGATGCATCCCTATCTTAGCGAGGCCGACCAGGACCGGATCATCGAAACGATCCGCAACTATATTGGCTCGAACTCAGCGCAGACCGCGGCCGAATAGGCGCCTGATAGCAGAGGCGGACACACCTCGTTCGCTTAGAGCGGTCGGGGCGCGAGTCGGGGCGTCGCGCCGTTATTTTGAGACGGTCGGCGCGCGTCTTGTGGTCCGGTCATCCATTCCCGGCCGGGTCACGGAACGGCACTGCAATATGCAGATCCCTGCTGTGAAGACCAAAGTGCCCAGCACCCATGACAACCAGATCCGATGGTCGACCGACAGTTCGACAGCAGCTATGATCAGGTAGTTGCTGGCTATCAAATGGCAGGGGCCCCTCAAACCGCCGATCATTCTTATGATCGCGGCCAGGAGCACCCCATACACAATGATGCCCAGCGCTCCGAGCTCGTACCACAAATCGAATACGATATTGTGTGCGCTTGGGAGATCCACCTGCGCATAATATGTGGGACTCACCACAACCCCGACCGCGTTTCTCATCGTATTGGCGCCATGGCCGAGAACGGGCTGGTCTGCAATGTGGGGCGAGATCATCTGCCAAAGATCAAGTCGCGCGGCGAAGGTTCCTGGATAGAAAGCCAGCCATCCCGTGGTTTTGAGGTAGGCGAACAGCGGCGAGACGACGAAGGGGGCGATCAGGGCAAAAGACAAATAGACGGCGAAGAATGCGACCAAGGCGTGCTGGCGGTATTTGGCGGGCATGACAAACATCACCGCCACGAAGACAATCGCCAGATTGACGCCGGTCGATTGACCGTAGAGCAATGTCAGCACGGCAAAGAGAGCCGCAAGCCCCCTCCAGACGAACCACCGCTGGGCAAGAAATATGACGGCAAAAAAAGCTCCATAGACCGTGATTTTGTGGAGGGTGAAAACATTTTCCACAAATCGCGGATTTTCGGTCAAAAACGCAAAATACAGTTCCCAACCCATCACCGACACCAGGCCGATCAACATGCCGACCAATGAGACCCGCGCGAGCCGGTCGCGTTGAGCGCCCGGAAGCGCCAGAATGCACTCAAACAGCAGGATGGCGGCGACCGAGTAGCCAAACAGGTCCCTCGCCGCCATGAGAGAGCGGCTCGCATCAACCGACCACAGGGCGCTCGACAGGACAAAGCCGGACAAGAGGGCCAGAGTTACGGCGAGGCCTATCGTTGCTCTGCCAAAGCGCGCACCCTTCGTCAAAAGGGTAAGAGCGCCCATGAGTGCCGCGACAAATGCCAGGGCCGTCGGAGACATTTCGATGAAGGCGAAAAGGGCGGGAGAGAGGGCGTAGAGGCCCAGCAACATCCTGAGGACTATTTCATCGCGATTGCTGGTCCATACCGGAAACCCGCCCAGAATGACGGCATGGCATTTCTGAAAAAAGGACATTCAACTACCGACTCAGGGAACGCCTATACAGGATAGGTTATCGGCGAAGGCACCTCAACGTTCGATACGTCCTGCGGTTGCAACCCTGCCGCTGGCGATGAAATGCGGATTGGCGAAGTCCTCGTCATCGGCCTGGTTGCGCTTGCCATAGGCCAAGGGCTTGCCGTCCAGCGTGCGTGTCGTGCCACCGGCGGCGCGCAGCACCGCGTCACCCGCCGCCGTGTCCCATTCCATGGTGCGGCCGAAGCGCGGATAGACATCCGCCTCGCCATTGGCGAGAAGGCAGAATTTCAGCGACGAACCGACCGAGACGATCTCGGCGGCACCAAGGTCGCGAATATAGGCTTCGGTTTCCGGCGTGTTGTGCGAGCGGCTGGCAACCACCGCCAGCGGCGTCGCGGCCGTTCTCACCGAAATCGGCCGGCGAGAAACGATCTGGTAGTCGCCATCGATTTCGAGGGCTTCCGCCCTGCCCGGCAGACCGGAAAAGAAGCGGCCGCTGCATGGCGCGAAGACAACGCCGACTTCGGGCACGCCATGGCGGACAAGCGCGATGTTGACGGTGAAGTCGGTGCGCCGGTTGACGAATTCCTTGGTGCCGTCAAGCGGATCAATGAGGAAGAAGGTCTCGGCAAGTTCGCCCGGCATGACACCGGCCGCCGCCTCCTCCTCGGCCACGCAGGGGATGTCGGGGAATTCCGCACGCAGGCCGGCGAGGATGATCTTCTCGCTCTCGCGGTCCGCCTCGGTCACCGGCGAGGAATCCGATTTGCGGTCGACCGCGCAGCCGGCGTGAAACACACGCATGACCTCGCGCCCGGCCGCTAGCGCCAGCCGCTCGAAGATCTCAAGCATCGACGTGTCGTCAGATGCCGCCGCCATTGTCATATTGATCTTCCGCAATGTCACGCTCGTTCAGCCAGTGTTCCAGGGCATCTACCATCTCTTCAGGCGACTTGCCGAGCGTCTTGAGATGGATCTCCGGTTTCTCCGGTGCTTCGTATGG
>NZ_VFUI01000033.1:0-35590 GCF_006440535.1 Mesorhizobium sp. B2-5-13
TCGCTGGACTGCCTTCCCAAAGAATCTCTTCTCAGACCAATTTCAACTCCCAAAACGCCATATGCGATTCCCCTGCCGTTCACGGGGAGAAGGTGCCGGCAGGCGGATGAGGGGCAGCGCGACCGCCGGTGCTCAGTTCACCGTGCGCCTTGTCCCCGGCAGATCGAGCGAGAAGGCGGGGATTGCGATGTCGAACGTCTCGCCGCGCTTGTTGCGCATCGTGTAGCGTCCGACCATGATCCCGGACGGTGTCGAGAGCGGGCAGCCGGACGTATATTGATAGCTGTCGCCGGGATTGAGCTCCGGCTGGTCGCCGACAACGCCCGGCCCGCGCACTTCCTCGACCCGGCCAGCACCATCGGTGATGTGCCAGTAGCGCGACAACAACTGCACGAACTCGTCCGACTGGTTGTCGATCGTTATCTGATAGCCCCAGACATAGCGGTTCTCCGAGGGATCCGAACGGTCCTCGAGATAGAACGGCCTGACCTGCACTTCGATGTTGCGCGTCACGGCGCGGTACATGAGCGGCTCCAAACAATCCGACGATTTTCGACGCTCCCGGTGAGCAGGTCAACGTGCGCGTCTTGTCGCGCCCAGCCTTGAAGCGCAGGTGCCGACAAAGAATGTCATTTAAGTGACACACGACAATGGTGGTGTGCACGAACCGGGCGACTCGGCGCTCTGTCGAACTGTTGAAAACGGCCATGATGCGGGCCGCCTTTCCGGAGTGACCAGATCTCGATGGAACTCACCTTCATAGCCGCCTCGCTTTCGACCGCTCTCATCTTCTCAAACGCCGCCAGCATTTCGCTTGCCGCCTCACGGCTGAAACGGCGCGGCACGATCGCCCCGCCCGCCGGCAAGTCGCAACCGGTATCGATCGTCGTCCCGTCGCGGGGCGTCGAGGCATTCACGCATGAAACGCTGGAACGCGCCTTCGCGCTCGACTGGCCACATTATGAGCTGATCTTCTGCGTCGCCCATGCGGACGACCCGGTGGTCAAACTGATAAACAGGGCGATTGCCCGGTTTTCCAAGGTGCCGGCCCGGCTGCTGATTGGCGATGACCGTGTCAGCGCCAATCCAAAGCTCAACAATTGCGTCAAGGGCTGGGAAGCGGCGCGCCACAACTGGGTCATCCTTGCCGATTCCAACGTCTTGATGCCGAGGGACTATGTCCAGCACATGATGGCGGCATGGCGGCCCGACACCGGTCTTGTCTGCTCGACGCCGATCGGTTCGCGACCCGAGGGTTTCTGGGCCGATGTCGAATGCGCCTTCCTCAACACATTGCAGGCCCGCTGGCAGTATGCCGGCGAGGCGCTCGGCCTCGGCTTTGCCCAGGGCAAGAGCATGCTATGGAACAAGCCGATGCTGAACGCCAATGGCGGCATTCGCGCGCTGGCCGCCGAGATCGCCGAGGACGCCGCCGCCACCAAGCTGGTCAACGGCCTCGGGCTGCGCGTCAATCTCGTAGCGGCGCCCTTCGAGCAGCCGCTCGGCCAGCGCACCGTTGGCGAGATCTGGTCGCGCCAGGCCCGCTGGGCGCGCCTGCGCCGCGTCACCTTTCCGCTGTTCTTCGCGCCGGAACTCCTGACCGGCGCAGCGGTGCCTCTCGCGCTGGCGCTGGTTGCGGCGGCGAGCGCGGGCGTCAGCCTCTGGGCAACCGTGATTGCCATGTTGGCGGCCTTCTACCTTCCGGAATGCGCGCTGGCCTTGTCCAAGGGCTGGCATCTGTCGCCGCGCATGGTCGCGGCGATGATCGCGCGCGACGTGATGCTCCCGTCCATCTGGGCGCGCGGCTGGCTCGGCGGCGCCGTCGACTGGCGCGGCAATGCCATGACCATCCGCACCAAGGCGGCCGAATTGGAGGAGACGCCGTCGCGCGCCTGATCGCCGCGGACGACGCTCCTAAGCAGCTTATCTAGCGGCCTGCAAAGCCTGCGCGATGTCTTCCAGCAGGTCGTCGGCGTCCTCCAGGCCGACAGACAGCCTGAGCGTGCCAGGCCCGATGCCGAGTTCGGCGCGGGCCTCGTCGCTCAAATTCTTGTGCGTCGTCGTCGCGGGATGGGTGATCAGGCTCTTGGCATCGCCGAGATTGTTCGAGATCAGCACGATGTCGAGGGCGTTCTGCAGGGCGAAGGCCGCCGGCTTGCCACCCTTGACGTCGAGGCAAATCAGCGTCGAGCCGCCCGACATCTGCTTCTTGACGATATCAGCCTGCGGGTGGTCGGCGCGGCCGGGATAGATGACGCGAGCGATCTGCGGCTGCTCGGCCAGGAAGTCGGCGATCCTGCCGGCGCTTTCCGTCTGCTGGCGCACGCGCAGCGGCAGCGTCTCGAGGCCCTTCAGCAAGGTCCAGGCATTAAACGGCGACAGGCTGGGGCCGGTGTGGCGGAAATAGTCGTGCAGGTTTTCGTCGATCCACTTCTTGTCCGATAGTATGACACCGCCCAGACAGCGGCCCTGGCCGTCAATGTGCTTGGTGGCCGAGTAGACGACGATGTGCGCGCCAAGCTGCAACGGCTTCTGCTGCAGCGGCGTAGCGAAGACGTTGTCGACGACAAGCCGCGCGCCGATCGAGTTGGCAAGCGAGGCAACGGCCGCGATGTCGACGACTTCCAGCGTCGGATTGGTCGGGCTTTCCTGGAAGAACAGCTTGGTGTTCGGCCTGACCGCCTTTTCCCAATTGGCAATGTCGGTGCCGTCGACCAAAGTCGCCTCGATGCCATAGCGCGGCGCCAGCGTCTCGACCACCCAGCGGCAGGAGCCGAACAGCGCGCGCGCCGCCACTATATGGTCGCCAGCCTTGACGCTGCACAGCAGCGCCGCCGTCACCGCCGCCATGCCCGATGCCGTGGCGCGCGCGTCCTCGGCGCCTTCCAGCGCGCACATGCGCTTTTCGAACATGTCGACGGTCGGGTTGGCGTAACGCGAATAGATGAAGCCAGGCTCTTCGCCCTTGAAGCGGGCTTCCGCCGCCTGGGCGCTCTTGTAGACATAGCCCTGGGTCAGATACATCGCCTCGGAGGTTTCGCCGAAGCCGGAACGCAGGGTTCCGCCATGCACGAGTGCCGTCTGAGGTTTCCAGTTGCGCTTCTTGGTGCTCATCGCTTTGTTCCAGACACAAAAAAACCGGCCGCGAAAGTCGCAACCGGTCCATACGGCCTTGCGGCCCGACGGTCCTTTAGCGACTTGTTTAACGTGGCTGCAAGCCGACCGGCCAAATCACCACGGGATAACGACCCTTTAGACCCGCGCCACGCTTGCGTCAATTGCCGGCTTCATTAAGAGGTTTGTACCAAGGCAGGTTCCGCAAAGTGCCCAGCGGTTTGCGGCAAGAACCTGCAACAAAGGAGACCAGTCTTGGGGCGGAGCCAGACTTTGCGGCAGACAGGCATTCTTCCCGATCAGGACATTTCGGCGCTGTTCCAGTCCGGCGCGCTGAAGTCGCCGCGTGCGCTTGATGCCGACCAGATCCAGCCGGCTAGTCTTGATCTCAGATTGGGCGAAAAGGCCTGGCGGGTGCGGGCCTCGTTCCTGCCCGGTCCCAACCACAAGGTCTCGGAAAAGCTCGATCGGCTGCAGCTGCACGAGATTAATCTGGCCGAAGGCGCGGTTCTCGAAACCGGCTGCGTCTATATCGTGCCGCTGCTCGAAAGCCTGGCCCTGCCGGCCGACATTTCGGCCTCGGCCAATCCAAAGAGCTCGACCGGTCGCCTCGACATCTTCACCCGCGTCATGACCGACCGTGGCCACGAGTTCGACAAGATCGCCGCCGGCTACAACGGTCCGCTCTATCTCGAAGTCAGCCCGCGCACCTTCCCGATCGTTGCGCGCACCGGTTCGCGCCTGTCTCAAATCCGCTTTCGCACCGGCAACGCGCTGCTTTCAGAAGCCGAACTGCATGAATTGCACAGCGCCGAGATGCTGGTCGCCACCGAGCCGCCAAACATTTCCGGAGGCGGCATCGCGCTGTCGATTGATCTCAACGGCGACAAGGATGGGCTGGTCGGCTATCGCGGCAAGCACCACACCGGCCTCATCGATGTCGACAAGCGTGCCGCCCAGGATGTCCTCGACTTCTGGGAGCCGATCCACAAGAGCGGCGCCGGCGAACTGGTGCTCGATCCCGACGAGTTCTACATCCTCGTCAGCCAGGAGGCGGTGCATGTGCCGCCGCTCTACGCCGCCGAGATGACGCCCTTCGATCCGCTGGTCGGCGAGTTCCGTGTCCACTATGCCGGATTTTTCGATCCGGGGTTCGGCCATTCGGCGGCCGGCGGCACCGGCAGCCGCGCGGTGCTCGAAGTGCGTAGCCACGAAGTGCCGTTCATCCTCGATCATGGCCAGATTGTCGGCCGGCTGGTCTACGAACACATGCTAAAGCGCCCGCAGGCGCTTTACGGGACCGATCTCGGCTCGAACTATCAGGCACAAGGCCTGAAGCTGTCCAAACATTTCCGCCCGCGCTGAACTCCCATTATCACCGGCCGATGCTTGCCCACGGGCAAGATTTTTGAGGTCGAAATGGCCTCGCCCGCCCTTCGGGCCCCACCAGGGGAGAAGGCAGAGTTGGCGCCAGTTACAGCGCCTTCACCGCCACCTTCACCGGCTTTTCGATTTCCAGCGGGTTGCGCAGCGGCAGGCCGAAATCCCCGGCCTCGATCTCGAACACGTCGCCGGCTTCGGTCGTGACGCCGTCGGCGAAGGACAGCGTGGCCGTTCCGAACATATGCACATGCACATCGCCCGGCTGGCGGAACGCCGAATATTTGAAATGGTGGTGCTCGAGATTGGCGATGGTGTGCGACATGTTCGCTTCGCCCGACAGGAACGGCTTCTCCCACATTGTCCTGCCGTCGCGCACGATGCGTGACGTGCCGCGGATGTCCGAAGGCAGGTCGCCGATCAGAATTTCGGGCCCGAACGAGGCATTGCGCAGCTTGGAGTGGGCGAGGAACAGATAGTTCACGCGTTCGGTCACATGGTCCGAGAATTCGTTCGACAGCGTGAAGCCGACACGGAATGGCGCGCCGTCATCGCCGATGACATAGATCCCGGCGATCTCTGGTTCTTCGCCGGCATCCTTGGCAAAGGCCGGTGACATGAGCGCGGCACCAGGCGCGACCGCCATGGTACCGTTGCCCTTGTAGAACCATTCCGGCTGCACGCCGACCTGGCCTTTCGCGGGCTTGCCGCCTTCCAGCCCCATGCGGAACATCTTCATGGAATCGGTAAGTTGCTCCTCGCCGTCGGTGCTGAGCTTCTTGTGCATGGAATCGCGCGTCGCGGCCGAACCGAGATGCGTTAATCCCGTGCCGGTCAGATGCAGATGCGCCGGGTCGGGGTGATTGATCGGCGACAGGAGGCGGCCCCTCTTGTAGGCGGCGTCGAGATCGACCGTCTCGCCCAGTCCCTTGCGTTCGATCAGGGCCGTCAGGCCGACGCCGGTGCGGGCGGCCTCCATCGCCAGCGAATAGACGCTGCGCGCGCCGTTGATGATCCGGGTCTTCCCGCCGCTGCGGGCAACGACACGGATCGTCTCGGCGTCGTCGAGAATCTGCGAGATCAGCATGATCAGTCCTCTCTCATTTATCTGTATCCGGCTGCCAATGGGCAAACCCTGACCGGCGCGGCGCGGGAACGCGCCACGGTTGAAACGTTTCGTCCGGATTGCGTTCGCGAACCTGGTCCTTCCCCTGACTTCTTGGTGCCGACGGGCCGCCGGCAGCTTCGCGATCTAGAACCCGTATGCCTCCTAGTCCTCGCCCCAGCCCTTAAGCCTTGTTCTTGTTGTAGACGTCGAAGATGACGGCCCCGAGCAGGACCAGTCCCTTGACCACCTGCTGCCAGTCGACATTGACGCCCATGATCGACATGCCGTTGTTCATCACGCCCATGATGAAGCCGCCGACCACAGCGCCGATGACCTGGCCGACGCCGCCCATCGCCGAGGCGCCGCCGATGAAGACGGCCGCGATGACGTCGAGCTCGCTGCCGAGGCCCGCTGCCGGCACGGCCTGGCCGAGACGCGCCGCGATGATCAGGCCGCCGAGCGCCGACAGCACGCCCATATTGACGAACACCAGGAGCGTCAGGCGCTCGGTGTTGATGCCCGACAGTTGCGCCGCCTTGGCGTTGCCACCCATGGCGTAGATGCGGCGGCCAATGGTCATGCGCTTAGTGACGAAGACGAACAATGAAATCAGCACGCCCATCACCAGCAGCACGATCGGCAGGCCCCGATAGGTCGCGAACTGGAAGACCAGGAACAGCGCCAGCGCGCTGCCTACCAGGATCTTGATGACGAACAGCGTGAAAGGCTCGGCCTCATAACCGTGGCGTTCGCGCTTGCGCCGCGCCCTGAAGCCGAAATAGGCGTAGGCGAGCACCGCGATCACGCCCAGCACGATCGTCGTCATGTGCAGCGTGAGCCCGCTACCCAAAATAGTCTTGCCGGCCGCATTCACCGTCGGTGGGATCAGCGTCAGCGGGCCGATTACGTCCGGGATGAAGCCGGAACTCAATGCCTTGAAACTGTCGGGAAGCGGACCGACCGAGGAGCCACCGCCAAGCAGCGCCTGGCAAATGCCGCGGAAGATCAGCATGCCGGCGAGCGTCACGATGAAACTTGGTATGCGGTGATAGGCGATCCAGTAGCCTTGCGCCCCACCGATCAACCCACCGACGATCAGGCAGACGATCGAGACCACGAGCGGGTTGCTGAACATGCCAAGCGGCCAAATGACCATCATCATGGCGGCAAGTGCGCCGATGAAGCCGGCGACCGATCCTACGCTGAGATCGATGTAGCCGGCGACGATGACCAGCAGCATGCCGAGCGCCATCACAATAATGAACGAGTTCTGCTGCACCAGGTTGCTGAGGTTGACCGGTTTGAACAGCGTTCCCGACGTCGTGTACTGGAAGAACAGCATGATGACGATCAGCGCGATGATCAGGCCGTATTCGCGCAGGTTCGTCGTCAGCGCCGAGACGGCGATGCGAGGACCCTGCTTGACGTCCTCGGCGGTGCCGCTTTGCGGCGCGGGAGCGCTGTCTGTGCTCATGATGCTTTTCCTTCTCCGCGAACAATGGCGCGCATGATCTTTTCCTGGCTGGCGTCGCTTGCCGCCATCTCGCCGACGATGCGCCCTTCGTTCATGACATATATTCTGTCCGAGATGCCGAGCAGTTCCGGCATTTCCGATGAGATGACGATGATCGCCTTGCCCTCGGCGGCGAGGCGAGCGATGATTGTATAGATTTCGTACTTGGCACCGACGTCAATGCCGCGCGTCGGCTCGTCGAGGATCAGAACTTCCGGGTCGGCGAACAGCCATTTCGATAGCACCACCTTCTGCTGGTTGCCGCCCGAGAGATTGCCGGTCAGCTGATAGACGCTGGATGCGCGGATATTGGTCTTTTTGCGATAATCGTTGGCGACGCTCATTTCGCGCATATCGTCGATGACGCCGCCATTGGAAACGCCGGCGAGGTTGGCCAACGTCACATTGTGCTTGATGTGGTCAATGAGGTTCAGCCCATAGGTTTTGCGGTCTTCGGTGACGTAGGCGATGCCGTTCTGCACCGCCTTGCCCACTGTCGAAAGGTCCACGGGCTTGCCGTTGAGCAGCACCTCGCCGCTGATGCGCCGGCCATAGGAGCGACCGAACAGGCTCATGGCGAATTCGGTGCGGCCGGCGCCCATCAGCCCAGCGATGCCGACAACTTCGCCCTTGCGCACCTTGAGGTCGATGCTCTTGATCACTTGCCGTTCGGCATGGATCGGGTGGTAGACGGACCAGTCCTTGACCTCGAAAATGACGTCGCCGATATGAGGCTCGCGCGGCGGGTAGCGATCGTCGAGGGACCGGCCGACCATGGAGGTGATGATCCGGTCCTCGCTGATGTCCTTCCTCGGCAATGTCTCGATCGTGCGCCCGTCGCGGATGACCGTCACCTTGTCGGCGACGCGGTTCACCTCATTGAGCTTATGGGAGATCAGGATTGAGGTCATGCCCTGCCGCTTGAACTCAAGTAAAAGATCGAGCAGCGCCTGGCTGTCCTTCTCGCTGAGCGATGCCGTCGGCTCATCGAGGATCAGGAGCTTCACTTCCTTGCTGAGTGCCTTGGCGATCTCGACCAACTGCTGCTTGCCGACGCCGATATGGGTGATCAGCGTCTTGGGGTCTTCCTTGAGCCCGACTTTCTTCAAAAGCCCGGACGTGCGTGCCTCGTTGGCGTCCCAGTCGATGACGCCGTAGCTGGCGTGCTCGTTGCCGAGGAAAATGTTCTCGGCGATCGACAGCATCGGCACCAGCGCAAGTTCCTGGTGGATGATGACAATGCCCTTGTGTTCGCTGTCATGGATGCCTTTGAAATGGCATTCCTGGCCCTGAAAAATGATCTGGCCATCATAGGTCCCGGAGGGATAGACGCCCGACAGCACCTTCATCAGGGTCGACTTGCCGGCGCCATTTTCGCCGACCACGGCGTGGATCTCGCCTTCCTCTACGCTGAGGTTGACGTTCGAGAGCGCCTTCACGCCGGGAAACGTCTTGGTGATGTCGCGCATCTCCAAAATCGTCGAGGTCATCAGGACAAGCTCCTAGGAGGCCGGTAAAACCCATACCGGGGTCGCTTTTAACGAAAAGGGGCCCTGCGTTGCGCAGGACCCCTGACTTTATAACCGAAATTACTTCAGGTCTTCGGCCTTGATGTAGCCGGAGTCGACGACCAGCGCCTGGTAGTTCGACTTGTCGACTTCATGCGGCGTCAACAGGATCGAGGGAACGACCTTGACGTCGTTGTTGTAGGTCTTTTCATCGAGGCCTTCCGGCTTGCCGCCCGAGAGCACCTTGTCGACCAGCTGCACCGTGGCCTTGGCCAGTTCGCGGGTGTCCTTGAACACGGTCGAGTACTGCTCGCCCGAGATGATCAGCTTGACCGACGCGGTCTCGGCGTCCTGGCCGGTCACGATCGGCCAAGGCTGTGCGTCCGTGCCGTACCCGACAGCGCGCAGCGAGGCGGTGATGCCGCGCGACAGGCCGTCATAGGGCGACAGGACGCCATCGACGCGGCTGCCGTCCGAGTAGTTGGCCGACAGGAGGTTGTCCATACGTGCCTGGGCGGTTGCCGCGAGCCAGCGCAGCGTGCCGACCTTGTCCATGCCGGTCTGGCCGGACTTGATCTTGATCGAGCCGTCGTCGATCAGCGGCTGCAGGACGGAGATTGCGCCATTGTAGAAGAAGAAGGCGTTGTTGTCGTCGGGCGAGCCGCCGAACAGTTCGACGTTCCACGGCTTGGTGTTCGGGAAACGCTCCTTGAGCCCCTTGACCAGCGAATTCGCCTGGATCACGCCGACGCCGAAATTGTCGAAAGTGGTGTAATAGTCGACATTGGCGGTCTTCTTGATCAGGCGGTCATAGGCGACGACGACGACGCCCGCGTCGTTGGCCTTCTGCAGCGCATCCGACAGGGTGGTGCCGTCGATCGAGGCGATGATCAACGCCTTCGGGCCCTTTGTGATTTCATTTTCCAGCTGGCTGAGCTGGTTGGGGATGTCGTCCTGCGCGTACTGCAGGTCGACAGTGTAGCCGAGAGCCTCGAGCTGGGATTTGACGGCGTCGCCGTCATTGATCCAGCGCTGCGAGGTCTTGGTCGGCATCAGCACGCCGACAAGACCCTTATCGGCCGCGTGCGCCTGATAGCTCATGGCAGCGATGCCAAGGGCCGCGACGGCGGCCAGCGTTTTGATGATCTTCAACTTACTCTCCCTGGTTGATGGACGCGACACCTCGGGGCTTCGCGGGCCGCGCAGCCAGACAGGAGCGCAAACGCGCGGCTGTCGGCTTTATCGATCTCCGGTATCCTCCCAATCGGCTCCGCGATGCAGTTTCAATCGATACGATTTTGGTCGTTACCGCCCTTGCACCCCGGAACGCGCGAAGGGTGGGTCGCTTTGCCATAACTGTCAAATGCGATCTTTGGTGGTTGCTATACCGAAACCGGTATGATCTAGCATGCGGAAAGGAACCGGCGGAAGGGCTGGAAGATCATGGCGGCATTGCGCGATCCCGATGCGATTCCCGTAAGTTACGAGAAGCTCCCGGGCAATGCGGAGACACTCCTGCGCAGTGGCTTGAGCTTGCGCCACATGCGCATGATCGCCGCCCTCGACGATCACGGACGGGTGAGCGCCGCGGCCCAGGTCATGAACATCTCCCAGCCGGCCGCCTCGCGCATGATCGCCGAGATGGAGGCGGTGCTCGACGTGAAGCTGTGCGAACGGCTGCCGCGCGGCGTGACCCTCACCCCCTATGGCCAGGCGCTCGCCAGGCGGGCCCGCTCGATCCTGCTCGAGATGCGCGAAGCCGACCGCGAGATTGCCGAGCTCAAGGCCGGCAAGGGCGGTTCGGTGTTCCTCGGCGCCGTGACCGCGCCGGCGATCGAATTGGCCGTGCCGGCGATTCGCGAGATCCGCCGCATCTACCCGCGCATCGAGATCACCATGCAGGTCGAAACCTCCAATGTGCTCGCCCGCGAGCTGATCGCCTCGCGCCACGACTTCATCATCGCCCGCATTCCCGACGACCTCAATCCGCGGCTGTTCGAATCCCGCGTGATCGGCGTCGAGAAAGCCTGCCTGATCGTGCGCCGCGGCCACCCGCTCGCGAGGGGTAATGTAGTGCGGCTGGAAGACACCGCTGCCTATGATTGGGTCTTCCAGTCAGGCGGTTCGCCCTTGCGCCAGGCGATGGAGAGCAATTTCCTGAACCGCAACATCGCGCTGCCGGACCGGATCTTGAATACCAGCTCGCTGCTGCTCACGCTGGTCATGGTCGCTCAATCCGATGCCATAGCGCCGGTCTCGGTGCAGGTGGCGAAGTTCATCCAGAACCCGGACGGACTTGCCGGCGCCATCGACGTCGTCCAGACCGAGTTCGACATCGAGGTCAGGCCCTACAGCCTGATCACGGTCAGGAATCGCGTACTGTCACCGGCGGCCAAGATGCTGCATGATTTCATCCTGCGTGAAGTGGGGTGATGGAACGAGAACCACCTCCGCGCGTTCAAAACCGATCGGCATGCGCGCTGGAGCCTGTTTCGGGCGAGGGAACGAGGTGTCGGTAGTTAACAGCTCGGGAGGTTTTTATGGAACGTCGGTTGTTTCTTGCTGGAATGCTTGGCGTTGCGGGGGCGGTTGCGTTTGCAAGCGTGGCCCGACCCGGCCGCGCGCTTGCCGGTGTTCCCCAAGGCAATGGAATTCTCGATGAGTTGGACAAGCCGGATCCGGCTGTCTTCGAAGGGGATGACGAGGTCGAACTGGAGCAGGTCTCCCACCGCCGTTGGCATCGCTGGAGACATCATGGTCCCGATGGCTACTGGCGTCGGCGCCATGGACGCCGCCGCGGCTGGAGACGGGTTTGCCGCAGCTACTGGCGCCACGGACGCCGCCGCGTCCGCTGCTGGCGCGAGCGCGTCTGGCTCGGCGTCTGGCTGTAATCGCTTCTGGCTGACGTCAAAGGGCGGCCACCGCAGCGTGGCCGGCCTTTGCGCGTATCTTCAGGGCTCTTCGAGCCCAAGGCGCGGCGTTGATTACCCAGTTGTAACGTGTTTGGGCCTGCATTCTGCCTTAGCCTAAGGTCGAATCGACGGAACCATATAGGCCTTTATCCGTTGAGGCGCTGTTTAAGCGGAGCTTTGACCATGGCGGGGGACCATCAAGAAGAACGGCATTCTGCAATCGACATGACGCGGGCCGCGGATCATCGGCACGCATGAAGGGCGTCGCGATACTGACCGAAGCCCGCAGCGGCTCCGAATGGCTTGGCAGCCTCACAAACAGCACGGGATTGTTCGGCAAGTCGGCCGAGTGGCTCGACACGACCAATCTGGGGTGCAAGCCGAAATCCTTCGATGATCTGCTGTCCGCCGTGATCCATCGCGGCAGGACTGCGAACGGCACGTTCGCCGTGAAGCTGTTTCCACGGCACCTTCACTGGTCGCAGGCCAAATACGGAGCCGACTTCCTGGCGGAATGCGGCCGGCGCCATGACATGGGTCTGGTCCTGCTGGAGCGACGGGACCGTCTTCGCCAAGCGATTTCCTATTGCCGGGCAAAGGCGTCGGGCCATTGGAGAAGCACGATGGGCGGCGCGGATCTGGTTCCGCAATACGACTTCGCCGGTATCTGCCAGGCCTATTTCCTGATCGAGCAGAGCTATGCCTTCTGGGAGGCTTACCTGCGGTTGGCCGATCTGCATTACGATCGCTTTTTCTATGAGGATCTGTTGGACGATCCTCGTCCTTACGTCGCGTCGGTGGCCCGGCAGTTGTCGGTGGAAATGCCGGACGGAGAGTTCGAGACGAATTTGCGCCTGCAGCGGGACGACCTCACCGAAGATTGGGCGGAGCGGTTCCGCAACGACGTCAAATCGGAAGACCTGCTGGCGCATCTGCCCAGGAAGGTGGCGCCGCGGAATATCAACAACCTCGCCCGGTTCCTCCTCAAGAAGCAGATGCGAATCGGCCAAGCCTAGGCTCACCGACAGTGCTGCCAAATGGACGGGTTCCGCCTAGGCCAACGGACTCTTGGCTTCAGGGTGGAGCGGGTAGCGGGAATCGAACCCGCGCGTTCAGCTTGGGAAGCTGACAGGCTACCATTACATCATACCCGCGCTGCAGCCTCGTTATCATGACGGCATGGCTTGGGGCAATCGCAAACCGGTCTCACAATGCGGGCTTCGCCAGCTCACCGGTGACGGTCGGCGCCGGCTCCCTGGCCTTTGCGACATCGCCGCCGGCGGCGAAGCTCGGCCAGTATTTCGAGATGGCCAGCGTCGCGCCGGCGGAAGAGAAATGCCCATAGTCGAAATAGAGAAACTGCTTGCTGGTGGCATCCTCATAGGAACAGCCGATGGCGTCGCACAGATAGGTAAGTGGATCGATGAAGGTCGCGCCCTTGGCGAAGAGCTGCACCTGCTTGTTGATGTCGGGATCCATGGCCATCGGCCAGGATGTGTTCGCGGCGCCTTCGTGTTTAGCAAAGAAAGCGACCTTCTGGACGTCGGCGATGAACTCCGGAGACTGGCCGATGACATAGACCTTGACACCCATGTCGCGCAGGCGGTCGATCGTCGTCTGCAGTCCGTCGAAGCCCCTGGCCTGGTAGTCCGTCCATCGGCCGCTCAGGATCACCGCCTGGATCTTGGCATCGCGGATGATCGACAGCGCCCGTTCGTTGAAGCGGGTGCAGGTTGGCCTGGCGTAGGAAAAATAACTGAGGTTGGGTGGACAGCCGGCATAGGTATATTGGATGACGTTGGCCTGGATTTTCTGCGCGTTGGCCTCCAGGCCCGAAACGTAGTGAGCCGCGAAGGAATCGCCCCACAGCAGCACATTGGTGGGAAAGCCATGCGTGCGCGTGCAGTCGGCAAGGTTCCAATTCTCGATCCGGCTCGTACCCTCGTTGAAGCAGACGCCATTGCGCCAGTCGTCCACCACGATCCGTTGCGTCGAGAAATCGGGGAACCGCTGCGGAAAGCCCTTGCCGAGCACACCGGCCAGGCCGCCGACGCACAGCAGGGCGATCGCCGTCGCCGAAAAGGCAAAGATCGGCAGCGGGGCGGTGAAGGTTCGCTTCTGCCGGAAAGGCTGCTCGACATATTTCCACGAGAAGGTCGCGAGGGCGAAGCTGGCCACCGTCATCGCGACGATCGTCGGCACCGAGATGGCTTTCAGCGAGAGGTAATGGACGAAGGAATTGATCGGCCAGTGAACAAGATAGAGCGAATAGGAGATGAGGCCGACCCAGACCATCGGAGCGAATTGAAGCACACGCGTGGCGACAGGCACGGGCCGGTCCGCATGATTCTGGCCCGCGTAGATGAGCAGGGCCGTTCCGATGCAGGGAAACAGGGCATTGTAGCCGGGAAACGGATCGCTTTCCGAAATCGTGAGGAAACCGAATGCGAGCAGGGCAAAGCCTGCAAGACCGACCAGTTCCGTTGCCGTCCGGTTGGCAAGTGGCGGCGGCTTTTTCAGCATCAGCATGGCACCCAGCGCCAGCTCCCAGGCGCGTGTCGGCAAGAGGTAGAAGCCGGCGGTCGGCGCCATCGTGGTCGCCATGACCGCCAGGGCAAAACTGCCGATGGCGATCGGCAGAAGTATCGTCAACCAGCGCTTCGAGGCATACCGGTAGATCAGATACACAAGGATCGGCGCGAAGATGTAATACTGCTCCTCGACCGAAAGCGACCATGTGTGCAGCAGCGGCCGCAGTTCGGCGTCGATCGAAAAATAGTTCGTCGTCTTCCAGAAATAGATGTTCGACCAGAAGGTCGAGGCCGCAATCACGCTGAGGCTGAATTCGTGTAGATCCGACGGCAACAGGATGAACCAGGCCGCAATGCTAGCAAGCAGGATGACGAAGGTCAGTGCCGGCAGGATGCGCCGTGCACGACGCCAGTAGAAGCGTCCGATCGAGAACTGGCCGCGCTCGAGATCATCCAGCAGGCTGCCGCTGATCAGGTAGCCCGATATCACAAAGAAAATATCGACGCCGGTGAAGCCCCCGGGAATGGCGGATACGCCGAAATGGAAAAGCACCACGGGCAGCACTGCAACGGCCCGCAGACCATCGATGTCGCGCCTGTAATTCATTCGACCGGTCCGTACGCGGTGACCCGCGGTGGCCGTGCGGCGCCGCCTGACATGCCCGTCATAAGGCAATCCCCATTGTGCGAAAAACCTTGGCTCGTAGGCCTCACGGACTGTGCTATGCAGCACAACTTTGCTGCAGTGCAACATCCGTGTCAAGGCGAATAGCAGGCCTTCGAACGCTGGCCACGCCGGTTTTGTGGGATCGGTGATTCAGTTGCTGGGCAGGTAGATCACGGCATAATCGTCCGCGTAGGCCCGCTTCCAGCCCAGTTCATTGAAGAAGGGGATTCGGGTGTCATCGGCCGTAAGCAATGCCCAGCCGATGGCGTATTTCTTCAACTGGGCCTCGAGCTGCGGCTTTCCGTCGCTGTGCCCCGTTGCATCATCCGTTTTCGTGAATCCGCCAAGGAACAACTGGTCCGTCCTGCCGTCGATATAAGTCTTGATGTCGTGGAAAATCAGCGTGCCGCCGAAATTGTAGGAATTCAGCACATTGCCGGACAGGTGGTGATCCCGCGCGAAAGCAAGGGCGCCGCTGGCTGATGTCGCCGGGCACGGCGCGACCTGGTAGGCACTGCCGAGGATCGAGACCGCACCGACCAGCAAGACAGCCATCGCGCCGCAGATAGCATAGAACCGGCTAGCGAAGAGTTTTTCCAGCCCGTCGCGCTTCTCCGCCAGCCAGGCCGTGGTCGAGAGCGAAGGATATTGCTGTGCGATCTCGGCCGCGATGACCAACGGAATCAGCAGGAAGGGCAGATATACAAATCGCAGATGGGCGAGATAGACATGCAAGGTGAAGACGATGTACAACGCCTTGGCCCAGCCGATCCGCGGCCTTGACACCAACAGCCCGAAAATCGCCAACAACATCGCCGCTTCCTGGAAGAGTTGCTCCTGGGCATTGAACGGGTTCCATTCCAGGATGAGTGGAACAGCCTCATTGCCATAGGCCACGGTGAGCGTGGCCAGGATGGCTTTCACGCCATAGGGATGCAGCAGGCTGACCAACGGACAGAGCAGGCCGAAAACGACCCATTTTACCAGGAGGGAGGGTTTAGATAGACCCGCGCGCGCCAGCAGATCGAGCCCGGCAAAGGCCGCGATGATGAAGCTCAGGGTAAACGTGGCATGCAGGTTCGCCCACAATACGACTATCACGAGCAGCCACGGCGATGGGGCACTCTCTTCTCGCGCGGCACGAAACAGCATTGCCGTCCAGACGACGATGATCGGCAAGGTGAAGACATGGGGGCGCGCGGTATAGATCGGGGCGATCAGGAGGGCCGCGGCGAGGGCAAGCGCTATCGCCAATATCGGCTTCAGCCATGCGCTGAGGAACCATCCCATCAGGAAGACCGTCAGGCCGATCGTGGCGATGATCAGTGTGACGACGCCATTCCAGCCACCCGCGCGGTAGGCAAGGGCCAGCAAGACTTGCCCCAGCCATTCCTTGGCGATCCAGGGCTGGCCGGTAAAAGTGTGGGAATAGGGGTCGACGGTTGGAAATGTCCGGTGGTCCAGGAAATCCAGCCCGACCTTCACTTGCCACCAATTGTCGGGATCCTGCAGGATCGCGCCGGCAAAGGCCGTGAGCAGATAGGCCACGGCGCAAGCGCAGAAAAGGCAGAATATCAGCCTGATGCGTTGCGGGTCCCCGAGCGACGGCGTGGCGGTCGCGATGGCGGCGGCCTGGTTCACGTCAAGCCTCCGGGCGAGCACATCCTGCCCATGCCGTTCCGTTGCATCCGGTCGACCTTCGCCTCAGCCACGCGCGGCCCTTTTCGCCATCTCCTGGAGGCGGTGGACAGGCAAATCCTGGCCTTCAGCCGCTGCCTGGCTTCGTGAGACGATCTCGTTGACGAAATAGAGCGGCCGCCGCTTCGTTTCCATGTACATACGGCCGAGATATTCGCCGAAGATGCCCAGCACCAGAAGCTGGACGCTGCCCAGGATAAGCATGATCGCGGCAAGGCTCGTCCAGCCGGGCAGAACATTGCCGACAGACCATTCCAACAGCGTATAGCCAAGCACGACCAGACCGAGCAGCCCGAACATCATTCCCAGCAGCGAGGCAAAGCGCAAAGGCACGATCGAAAAGCTGGTCATCGCGTCGACCGCCAGAAGAACCATTTTCTTCAGCGGGTAGTGGGTGGTGCCGGCAAAGCGCCGTTGCCGTTCATAAGGGAAGGCGACCTGCCTCAGCCCGATCCAGCTCACCATGCCGCGAATGAACCTGTAGCGTTCGGGCATTGCAACCAGATGGTCGAGCGCACGGCGGCTCATCAACCGGAAATCTCCGGAGTCCGACGCGATCTCGACATCGACCATCCTGCCGAGCAGACGGTAGAACATCGAGGCGGAAGCCAGCTTGAACCAGCTCTCGCCGTCCCGTTTCACCCTTTGGCCGTAGACGACGTCGAAGCCTTCATCCATCTTCGCCATCATCGCACCCAGCAGTTCGGGCGGATCCTGGAGATCGGCGTCGAGAATGAGAATGCGCTGGCCGCGGCAGAATTCCAGCCCCGCGCTCAAGGCGATCTGGTGGCCGTAATTGCGTGCAAGATCGATGGCGACCACATGGTCGTCCCTCTCGGCCAGTTCGAAAATGGCCTCGCGGGTGCCGTCGGTCGCCCCGTCGATGACGAACACGACCTCGTAGGGGAGGCCTTGCTCGTGGCATACCGCGCTGACGCGTCGATGAAGCTCCGCCACGCCGTCGCGTTCATTGTAGCAAGGCACGACGACCGACAACATGGGTGCGCGGTGCGCGCCGATTTTTCCCGTTCCCACCAAAGCCTGGCTCCCGCTTTGCAAATGGCAATAGCGGCAATTGGTTAGAAAACAGATAAGTCAGGGATCGGCGCGGCTACTGGCTGGCGGCCGCCACGCGTTTTGCGTCAACGGCCTGGGTCACGACCGAACCGGCAGTTCCATGCGGATGCGGGCACCGCGCCATGAGCCCGCTAGGATCCGGATCGTTCCCTCGTGCAGCAGCGCGATCTGTCGGGCGAGGTTCAGCCCCAACCCCGCCCCGCGCGACTGCGGCTGCAGGCGATAGAAGGGCTCGAAGACATTCTCGCGCTCTTCCACAGGAATGCCCGGACCTTCGTCGCGCACCTCGATGCCACCCGTCCTGTCGATCGCAATCGTGATGGTACCGCCGCCGCCCCCATGCTCGATGGCGTTGCGCACGAGGTTGGCGAGCGCCCGCTCGATCTGCAGCACGTTGACTTCGACGCGTGTCTTGTCGGGCGAAGGCTCGAAGGCAAGGTCGTAGCCGGCCTCGATGGCGAGCGGCGCGAAGTCGGCCGCCACCCGGCTGACGAGATCGTCGAGATCGACGATCTCGCGCTGGTCGGATGGGCGGTCGAGCAATTGGTGGTCGAGCAGTTGTTGTGCGAGGTGCGACAGGCGCTCGATATCATGCAGCAGCCGCGTGCTTTGCGGTTCCTGCCGCAGCAACTCGGCGCGTGTGCGCAGGATGGCGATCGGCGTGCGCAATTCGTGCGCCGCGTCGGTGAGGAAACGGTTGTGCCGGTCGTATCCCTGCGCGAGGCGGGCCAAAGCCTCGTTGAAAGCATGCACCAGCGGCGCGATTTCCTGCGGCACGTGTTTGACCGGCAACTGCATCGCACGGGTACCGATATCGATGCGGGCAGCCTGGCGGACGGTTTCGACAAGGCCGGCAAAGGAGCGGCGGACCACGGCCGGCGTCGTCACCAGCGTGGTGGCGCCCATGACGAGGACGATGGGCAGCAGCAGGATCGCGATGACGAGCGCAAGCGCCGGCAGGGCGCGCTCCCAATTCCTGCTGCCGTCCGGATAGCGGGCGACCTCCACCGTGGCCGAAATGTTGATATCGAGCCCGTCGGTCTCCTGGCGCGACGACTGCGTCGCGGCAATGATCTGTACTGCGCCGGCTTTGGTCGAAGCGTTCTCGATATAGGCTTCCGGCCGCATGTCCTTGTCGGAGAATCCGATCGTGGCATGGTCTGCTTGGCCGAGCAGGCCACCGATCTCTTTGGTGTAGACATCCGGTATCGTGCCGGAACGGACGCTCTGCCCGCTGTCGTCGCGCACGATGTACCAGACATTGGGGAAGCTCTGGCGAAACGCGGCGAGGTCTTCCGTTTCACGGACAATCAGCCTGCCGTCCTTGTCACGGTCGACGGCGTCCTTGACGGCCGCGACGGCAGCCTCGTTGTCGATAAGCAGCCTCGGATTGGCGATCCAAAGGGCTGCCGCGCACAGCACGATGAAGAGGAGCAGCGTCGCCGCCTGCAGCAGGATCAGCCGGCGGACCAGGATCCATTGCAGCGAGCGCGCGCGCACCTTCTTCACGAGGCTGCCCGCAGGAGATAGCCAAGATTGCGGATCGCCCGTATCTCGATGCCGGCGGCGACATCGTCGAGTTTGCGGCGCAGCCGCGAGACATGCGCGTCGAGCGCATTCGAGCCGATCTCGTCGTCCAGGGCGTAGACGGCCTCCTCGAGAGCGCTGCGCATGATGGTCCGGCCCGGCCGGCGGATGAGTGTTTCAAGCACCAGCCTTTCACGCCGCGGCAAATCGAGCGCCTGATCCTCGATCAGCGCCTCGCGATGGCGGAAATCATAGGTGAGGCGACCGACCATCGTCTGGTTGGCGCGCGAAGTGAACGAGCGGCGGTGCAGGGCGTGGAGCCGCGCGACGAGTTCCACCGTGGCGAAAGGCTTGACCATGTAATCGTCGGCGCCGGCATCGAGCCCGGCAACCCGGTCCTCCAACCCGCTCATCGCCGTCAGCGCGATCACCGGCACATCCAGATGCAAGGCGCGCAGGCGAGGGATCAGGCTAAGACCGTCGCCATCCGGCAGCCGGCGATCCAGCACCACGGCGTCGTGATGGCCCAGACGGGCCACCGCCTCCGCGTCGGCTAGGGTCGCGGCGTGGTCGACGATGATGTCCAGGCGCTCCAGGGCGGCCTTCAGCACGGAGGCCATTTCCGGTTCGTCCTCGATCAGCAGGACGCGCATTGGCGTTCTCCTTCACGCGCCGCCGCAGGATTTGCGGCGCGGCGGTTCATTCGCATTCCAGCTTTGGCCGGCGGAAATTGGCGATGAACCAGCGGCCGCCGGAAGCTCGGGCATAAAAAGTGTAGAAGCATTCCTGACGCTCGATATAGCCGGGCGTTTCGGTCTCTTCATAGACAGTTCCGCGTTTTGTTTGGCGGACCTCGCCACTCGATGTCCCGGAAACCGCTGACGTAGATATCTTGCGCCACTGATAGGCGCGCTCTCCCTGGCCGAGGTCGACGATCGCCGTTGGCGGACCGTAATCCAGAACGACCGATTCGACCGGTTGTCCAACATAGTTCTTCATGATGTCGGAGGCGCAGCCCGCCAATGCGACTGCGATCGCAATGAACAATAGCTTGGACGACGGTCGGCCGGGGTGATGCGTGGACATTGCTGATTCCCATGGTGACAATTCACGCAGGGGACCTAGATTGCGAAGATTACATCGACATTGCGAAAGCATGGAATGTTCCTTGCCTCGAGCGGACGTCCGTGTCCGGCATCGACGCATCAACAACAAGATCGCGCGATGCCGTTGCGGCCATCGCGCGATTAAGGTCGGCCACTTGCTGTTCTGGTATCTAGAACCGGTAGTTGAGGCCAGCTTTCAGCTCGTGACTGCCGATCGTCTCCTTGGACCTCCCAAGGGCCGATGTCGTTTCAACGCCGGGGGTGCGGACATAGTCGTACTCGACCTTGGCCGACAGGCCGCCGGCGAAGCCCTGCTCGATCCCGGCGCCGACGAGGTAGTCGACCTTCCATCCGTCGCTGCTCCTCACGCCGTCGCCCCTGTCGAACCTGGTCATGGCGACGCCACCGGTTCCGAACAGCAACGTCTGGTCGAAGCTCACGCCGGCCTTCGCCTTGGCCGCGCCGCGCCATTTTTCCTTGATCTTGCCGCCCCGGACATCGTGTTCGGCGCCGCCCAGATAGGAACCTTCGATCTCGGCGCCGAGGACCGCCGGGCCCATCTGCTGGTTGTAGCCGGCCTGGACGCCGCCGCTGAAGCCGTTTCGACCGGCGAACGGGTTCGGCATACCCGTGAACGCCGTGCCGCCATGGACGCCGACATAGGCGCCGCTCCACTGGAAGGCGGGGGGATCGTTGTAAGCAGGCGAGAGGTCGGCGGCCATCGCCGGCCCGAGAAGGCACAGGGCGAGGGCACTCGCCGTCAGGATGATCTTTGCTTGAGGGGACACTGCATTACTCCAACACAAACGCGCATCCGACACCCGATACGCTGGTTAATTGCTGAGGACCCTGGCCGTTGAGGCGGCAGGCTCCGATCGGTGTCTTTCAGGGATGGCTGCGCGGTTCTGGGGACCGGCTTTCGCCGGCTGTGGTAGGGGCAGAGCGCCGCGCGGTCCGTCACCTGAAAGACGCCTGGTATCTCGCAAGTGAAAATTGCACGCACATTGCGCAAAATTTGAAAATGACGATTTTGTGCTTTATTTTCAATAAATTAAAGTGAAATTGTTTACCGATATTTAAGACTTGCGGGCCTTCGATGGCGCTCGACATCTGCCTGCGGCTTATCAGTTTCCCCGTACAGACCGTGCTGGCTTGATGGATGGCCGCCAAGCACGTATCTCTGGGCCGTGCCCATGAGTCCGGGCATCTCAATCGGGAGACGGCTTTGTCCGCACTGACGCGCTTTCTCGGCGACTCGCCGCTCAGGGTTGTCCTGAAGCTGCTGGTGGTATCCTTTCTCGTCGGCCTGGTCATGAACGCCTTCGGCTGGTCGCCCATGGATGTGTTCTACGGCATCCGGAAATTCTTCATCGATCTCTGGAATCTCGGCTTCCACGCCATCGACCGCTTCCTCGGCTATATCCTGCTTGGCGCCGCGATCGTCGTGCCGGCCTTCATCCTGCTCAGGATCGCCAACTACCGGAAGTGACGTTCAGGCGAAGCCCGAAGCGGCCTCGAACAGGATGGCGTGGCGCGCGGCAAGTGCCGGCACATCGGTGGAGTAGCCGCCGCCGATGACACCGCAGACAGGAATGCCGAGCGCCCGAAAATGGCCGATGACCATCTCGTCGCGGGCGCGCAGCCCATTGTCGGAAAGCGCCAGCCTGCCGAGCCGGTCACCGGCATGGACGTCGACGCCTGCATTGTAGAAGACGATATCCCAATGCGCGCGGGTGGAGAGCTCCGGCAGGATGGTATCAAGCCTTTCGACATAAGCGGCGTCGCCCGTGCCGTCGGGCAGTGCGACGTCGAGGTCCGAGGCGATCTTGCGTGTGGGGTAGTTGCGCTCGCCATGCATGGAGAAGGTGAACACGCGTGGCTCATCGCCTAGAATATCCGCCGTGCCGTCGCCCTGATGCACGTCGAGATCGACGACCAGGACCTTCTGCACCGCACCCTCTTCCAGCAGAACCAGCGAGGCGACGGCGACGTCGTTGAAGGTACAGAAGCCGGCGCCTTGCGCGCGTCGCGCATGATGGCTGCCGCCGGCGGTGTTGCAGGCAATGCCGTGACGCAAGGCAAGCCGGGCTGCCAGCACCGTGCCGCCGGTGGCAAGCTGCGCGCGCAGCGAGACGCGGGGGCCGACCGGAAAGCCGATCTCGCGTTCGATTTTTTCCGGCACGGAGCAGGAGACGACCTGGTCGACATAGGTGGCCGCATGGGCAAGCTTCAGCCACGGCGCCGGCGCGGGTTCGGCTGTGTTGAGCGCGCCGGGTCCGGCCAGGCCGCGTGCGCGCAAGGCCTCCATCAGCAGCGGATACTTGCTCATCGGAAAGCGATGGTTGGTCGCGAAGCCGGCGTCGTAGTCGGGGTGATGGACGATCTGCAGGGGCATGAGAGTGGTCCAGCGGCTTCGCGCCAGACCGGGATTTCGGTTGGCCGTCGCAGGAAGAATGATTGCGCGGTGGACGGAAAATGCGGCACATCGGCTCTCCGATCAAGCCGCAATCAGCAAGGCAGGAATCCTTGGACAAGGGTGCAATCCTAACCGACGCCAGAGCCTTTTCCGTCACCAACCGCTCGGTGCTTGCCATCGCCGTGCCGATGACGCTCGCCTATCTGACGACGCCGCTGCTCGGCCTGGTCGATACGGCCGTTGTCGGCCAGTTCGGCGATGCCGCCTTGCTTGGCGGCCTGGCAGCCGGCGCACTGGCTTTCGACGTCGTTTTCACCACCTTCAATTTTCTGCGTTCGGGCACGACCGGCCTGGTCGCCCAGGCTTTCGGGCGTGGAGACGCCCTCGAGGAACAGGCGGTGTTCTGGCGCGCCGTGCTGATCGCGGTCGTTGCCGGCGTCGTGCTGGCGGCGCTTTCGCCGCTCATCGCCGTCGGCGGCCAGTGGTTCATGGATGCCGGACCACGCGTCAGCGAGGCGATGGCCGTTTATATCAGGATCAGGCTGCTCGCCGCTCCGTTCTCGCTGATCAACTACGCCGTCCTCGGTTACGTGCTGGGGCGCGGCGAGGGCGGGCTCGGGCTTGTCCTGCAACTGGTGCTCAATGGCATCAACATCGCGCTCTGCTTCCTGCTCGGCCTTGAACTTGGCTGGGGCGTTTCCGGCGTCGCCTGGGCAACCGTCACCGGCGAATTCCTGGCCATGCTGCTTGGTCTCGCGATCGTGGTGCGCCGGTTCCGATCCAGCCCGCCCTTGCCTCGCCACCGCCTGCTCGACATGAGCGCCTTCCTGCGCATGCTGTCGCTCAACCGCGACATCATGATCCGTTCGTTCTCGCTGCTCGCCGCCTTCGCGCTGTTCACCCGCCAAGGCGCGCAGTTCGGAACGGTGACGCTCGCCGCCAATGCGGTGCTGATGAATTTCTTCCTCGTCGCCGGCTATTTCCTCGACGGTTTCGCCACCGCTGCCGAGCAACTCGCCGGCCGCGCCGTCGGCGCGCGTGCCGAGCAGCCCTTCAGGCAGGCGGTGCGGCTGACCCTGCTCTGGGGCCTTGGTCTGGCCGGTGCCGCGACGCTGGTGCTGCTCATGGCCGGCACCAACCTGGTCGCCGTCGTGACGACGTCGCAGGATGTCCGCGCCGTAGCCGATACCTACCTGCCCTGGGCGGCGTTCACCGCGCTGAGCGGCGTCCTTGCCTTCCAGATGGACGGGGTCTTCATCGGCGCGACATGGTCGCGCGACATGCGCAACATGATGCTCCTGTCATTCCTCGTCTTTGCCGCCGCGCTGATCACGCTGGCGCCCGCCTTCGGCAATCACGGCCTGTGGGCGGCCTTGCACGTCTTCTTGCTGGTGCGGGGATTGAGCCTGCTGACGATCTTGCGGCTGCGGATGCAAACCGCATTCAGCTGAGCGGCTTCGACGCCCATCGGTCGAGATGGCTGTCGCGCAGCTCGCGCATCGAGCCGAGTTTCTCTGTCTCGGCAAAGCGGGCCATCCCCGCGACGATCCGGCCCGGCAGCGCCGGCCCGGCATAGATCATGCCGGTGTAGAGCTGCACCAGATCCGCGCCGGCGCGGACCTTTTCCAGCGCCGTCTCCGCTGAATCGACACCGCCGACACCGATGATGGCCATTTCGGGCCCGAGCAGCTTGCGCATCTTGGCCAGCACGATGGTCGAGCGCTCGAACAGTGGTTTTCCCGAAAGCCCGCCTGTCTCCCCCGCGGCGGCGCCGCTACGCAGCGCCGGGCGGGAAATGGTGGTGTTGGAGACGATGACGCCGTCGATCCGCTTTTCCATGACTTCGGCGGCGATATCCTCCAACTCGGCCTCGACCAGGTCTGGGGCGATCTTGAGAAAGATCGGCGGCTGCGCGATTGCCGCGGCACGCGCGGCCATGACGCGCCACAGGAGCTCGCCGAGCTGTTCGCGCGCCTGCATGGTGCGCAGGCCAGGCGTGTTGGGTGAGGAAATGTTGACGGTGAGATAGCTGGCGTGGGGCGCGAAGCGGGCGACGCCGCGTTCATAGTCGCCGGCGCGGTCGGCGCTGTCCTTGTTCGCGCCGATGTTGACGCCGACGATGCCGCCGCGCTCCTTGCGCGCGGCAAGGCGTTTTTCGGCCGTCGCGTGGCCTTCATTGTTGAAGCCCAGCCGGTTGATGACGGCTTCATCCGATGTCAGCCGGAAGATGCGTGGCTTCGGGTTGCCGGATTGCGGCAGGGGCGTGATGGTACCGACCTCGGCGAAGCCGAAACCGAGGCCAAGCAGCGCATCGGGTACTTCGGCGTTCTTGTCGTAGCCAGCCGCCATGCCAAGTGGGTTCGGGAAATCGAGACCGCAAAGGCTGACCTTCAGCCTTGTATCGCGTACCGTCCGCGCGCCAACCGGCAGGCCGCAGCGCAGCGCCGCGATCGACAGGCCGTGCGCGGTTTCCGGATCAAAGCTGAACAGCAGCTTCTGGCCGATCCGGTCGAGCACGCTCATTGGCCCTCCAGGGGTGGGAATTGGTGAGTACCGTCGGCACCGAGCGGCAGCGGCTTGATCCACAGCACGGCTTTCAGGTCGAGCACGCCGTAGAGATGCGGAAACAGCGCGCCGCCGCGCGAGACTTCGTATTTCAGCGCATCGCCCAGGCCGATCCCGTCGATGGCGACCAGCAGAAGGTCGGTCTGGCCGGAAAAATGCTTTGCCGCGGTTTCCGCAACCTGCGCTGCCGTCGAAAAATGGATGAAGCCGTCGGCGACGTCGATTGGCGCTCCGGTGAAGCGGCCATTGGCTTCGGCCTCGCGCCAAAGCGCTTGCGGAGTTATCTTGTAGATAATCTGTGACATGGTTGCGCTATAATCCGAACCAGTCGCGCGGGGAAGGCCACGCCAAGGGTCTTCCCCATTTCCGGCGCAAACATGCGATATTTCAGGCTTGGCCATGGAGGACAACATGCGTCTGCAGCACATCTTGATCCCCGCCGCGCTCGTCTCACTGGTCGCGGCCTCAGCTTATTCGGAAGAAGTCGACCGCTACCGGCTGGAAAAGTCTGACAACGGCTATGTCCGCATGGATACGCAGACCGGCGCGATGTCGATCTGCGAGGAGCATTCGGGCCAGCTCGTCTGCAAGATGGCGGCCGATGAACGCGCCGCTTACCAGGATGAGGTCGATCGCCTGCAGACCTCGATGAAGGCGATGGACGAGCGTGTCACCAAGCTGGAGAATTCGCTCTCCGCCCGCCTCGAATCGAAACTGCCGAGCGAGGAGGATTTCAACACGACGATGAGCTATATGGAGCGCTTCCTGAAGAGCTTCATGGGCATCGTCAAGGATATGGACAAGGACAGCGGCGGCGGCGCCCAGCTCAACTCGCAGAAGACCTGAGCGCTAGTGACGAGGGAATACGCGGCGCGCTGGCTTTGCCGCTTGAAAACAGCGCGCGGCCCCTCATAATCGTCCGACTGATCCCGCAAAAAGCAGTAAATCGGGGATTCGGGGAGGGACATCTTGCCGTCAGGCTATACTTTCGTCATCGCCGACGACCACCCGCTGTTTCGCGGCGCCCTGCGCGAGGCGCTTGCCGGCATCGGCAATGTCACCGCCATTCATGAGGCGGGCGATTTCGAAAGCGCCAAGGCGCTGGTCGTTGCCAATGAAGATGTCGATCTCGTGCTGCTGGACCTGTCGATGCCTGGCGCCAGCGGCCTCTCCGGCCTGATCTCCCTGCGCGGCATCCATCCGGCGGTGCCGCTGGTCGTGGTGTCGGCGCATGATGATCCAGCGACCATCCGGCGCGCTCTCGATCTCGGCGCCTCCGGTTTCATCTCCAAGTCGGCCAGCATGGAGGAAATCCGCGGCGCCGTGCAGTCGGTGCTTGCCGGCGATATCGCGGCACCCGTCGGCGTCGATCTCGGTGTCGAACGCGATCCCGAAATATCGGACCTGATCAAACGGCTGCAGGCGTTGACCCCGCAGCAGACCCGCGTGCTCGGCATGCTGGCTGAAGGCCTGCTCAACAAGCAGATCGCTTATGAGCTCGGCGTTTCCGAGGCGACGATCAAGGCGCATGTCTCGGCCATATTGCAAAAACTCGGCGTCGACAGCCGCACCCAGGCGGTGATCCTGCTGTCCAAGATCGGCAGCGACCCGCTGCAACCGGCGGGCTGAGTGCCGGCTGCAGCGGGTCGCGACTATTCGGTTGCCGGACTTGGCGACCATGGTACCGGCAACTCCGGTGGATTGACCGCTTCCGGCCTGGCGCTCGGGTTCGATTTGGATTCGTTTGAAGGCCGCCGTGCGCGGCCGATCGCGGCGCCAAGACCGAGCGAGGCGATCGCCACCAGCGGAATGCCGGCGATCCAGGGCAGGCGCGGCGCCAGTGCGTAGAGCGCCGTGCCGATGGACGGGCCGAGCGAATCCTTGAGGTCGACCGCCACCGACGAGGCCGCCATGTAGGAAGCCCGTCGTGCCTGAGGCGCCAGCGCATTGACGGCGGTCGGTACCAGCGGGCCGACCAGCATCTGGGCGATCGAGCACAGGCTGACCGCGCCGATCAGCGCCAACATTGCAGGCGAGGCGGCCAACAGGGCGAAGGCGAGTATCGTTGCCAGGCCGGCACCGACCGTCGGCCACAAGGCGGACCGTGCCTCGACCATACGGCTTACCAGCATCTGCAGGCCGACCGTCAGGGCGGCCGCGTAGACGAACAGCGCGCCGACGCCGGATGGTGTCAGCGTGCCGGCGTCATGCGCATAGAGCGGGATAACCGCCTCGATCCAGTTGCCGGCGACCTCGAACAGGACGACCCAGAGCAGGAGCTTCGCCAACCGGCCGTCGCGGAACGCCGGCAGCAGCGCGGACAAGCCTTCTTCCTCTTCGTACTCTTCATCGCCGTCGCCGGTGGCGCGGCCGGCGCTGATCGTCTCGTCCAGGGCCAGCAGCATCACGATTCCGCCCAGCACAAGCATCGTGCCGCCGGCGAGAAACACGCAGCGCAGTGACATAAGCGCAAGCAAGGCACCACAGGCCGGCCCGAGTATCTGTCCCGCGCTCGAACTCACCCGTGCCATGCTGAACCAGCGCGGATGCGCGGACGGCTCTGTCACATCGGCGATCGCGGTCAGTATTGTCGGGTGAAGCACCGATTCGCCGATGCCGGTCAAAAGCAGCACGAGCGCGGTGGCGACGACGCCGTGTACGAAGAACAGGGCCAGAAAGCCGGCACCGACGCCGAGCGACGAGGCAATCAGCACCGGCCGCCGGCCGATGCGGTCGGCGATGCCGCCGATGAGCGGCGCCGCCAGCAGCTCGCCGCCGGCATAGCAGCCGAACAGCAGGCCGATCGTGCCGACAGGGATGCCGGCTTCGCTGCTTGCCCAGAGTGGAAAGAAAGGCACCAGCGCGCCATCGGCGAAACCGGCGCAGAAGAACAGAAAAAGTCCAAGCGTCGCCGGGCGCGGCAGCCCGCGCCAGGAGGGAATTGTGGTCATGATGATGTCACCTACGCGTCGGAGGCCCGAAGGGCCGGATTGCGCGTTGTCTGACGTTAACGCCTACGGCCGCTCGAGGAGCAGCATGCTGATCTGATCGTCGTCTATGCCGGAGTGTTCAGCCGAGCCGCATCGACAACTCCACCTCGTCGCCGAACGGCGTCGACATGTAGCCTCCCGCCGGCGAGCGCATGCGCTGGAGATAGTCCGGGGCGAAATCGGCGTTGTCGGCAATGACCAAAGCGCCGGGCCTCAACCGGCTCTCGACCAAACCAACAATCTCCGGATAGAGCGCCTTGGCGCCGTCGAGCAGCAGCAGGTCGATCGTCTCGGGCAAGTCGGCGCTCAGCGTCTCCAGCGCGTCACCCTCGCGGATTTCGACCAGGTCGATGAGGCCGCCTTCCCTGAGATTGGCCTTGGCCCGCATCACCTTGGAACTCTCGAACTCGGTCGTGATCAGACGGCCGCCGCCATTGTCCCGCAGCGCGGCGGCGAGGTAGAGCGTCGAGATGCCGAACGAGGTGCCGAATTCGACGATGATGCGCGCGCCCGTGCTGCGCGCCAGCATGTAGAGCAATGTGCCGGTTTCCGGCGAAACCGCGAGCCAGAGATCCTTTATGCTGCCATAGAACTCGCGATATTCGGTCTTGCTGTTGAGCAGGCGGGCCCGTTCTTCATGCGAATATCGCGCCATTGCCGGGCTTGTCGCGGCATCGGCTTCCTCGAACAGGCGCGCGAGCAGGGGAGCCAGCGGGGTTCCGGTGAGCGTGGTCATGGCAGTTCTCCAGTCGGAAATGCATGCGTCGTTGTGTTGTCTCGAAAATACGAATAATCCTTCAGGTTTCCAATTCGCACTCCCGGGTGCCGCCATGATCCAACGTCCAACCCCTTCAATTTCCACCCGAAAACAGCCTAAGCAGGCGCGCGCCACGGAACTCGTCGCGGCGATTTTAGAGGCTGCTGTTCAGGTTCTGGCCAGTGAAGGGGCACGGCGTTTCACCACCACGCGCGTGGCCGAACAGGCCGGCGTCAGCGTCGGCTCGCTCTACCAGTACTTCCCCAACAAGACGGCTCTGCTGTTCCGGCTACAGAGCGACGAATGGCGGCAGACAACCGAGCTCTTGTGCGGCATCCTGGAGAACGCCGAAAGTCCGCCGCTTGAGCGGACGCGCACCCTGGTGCACGCCTTCATCCGTTCGGAATGCGAGGAGGCAGCGGTGCGCGGGGCCCTGAACGATGCCGCTCCGCTCTACAGGGACGCGCCTGAGGCCGACGAATCGAGGGCCGTGGCCAATCGCGCGGTCCAGTCGTTCATCCGCGAGACGCTGCCCGATGCGCCCGATGCCATATGCGTCATGGCCGGCGACCTGATCCGAACGACGCTGAGCTCGGTGGGGGCGGAGTTTTCGGAAAAGCCGCGAACGTCGGCGGAAATCGAAGCCTATTCCGACGCGCTCGCCGACATGTTCTGCGCCTATCTCAAATGCCTGGGGCACCAGGCCTGATCCAGGCGCTTAGACGTCACTCCGCCGCCCGTACCATCGGCCTGAACCTGGCCATCATCGAACGCAGGACCGCCGGCTTCAACGGCTTGTTGATCATCGGGATATCGAGGCCTGCCGCGGCTGCTCGCACCTCGTTGGAGCGGTCGGCCGTGACCAGCACGGCCGGCAGGTCGTCACCATGCGTCGCCCGCAGCCGGATGATAATGTCGAGACCGGTCTCGCGGTCGAGATGGTAGTCGGCAAGCACGATGTCCGGACGTTGGACCGCGACCCTGTCGAGATCCCCCGAGCCGGTCACCGTGGCGACATTGCAGCCCCAGCCTTCGAGCAGCAGCCGCATGCCTTCGAGGATACGGATGTCATTGTCGATGCACAGCACATACAGCCCGGACAGCGAAGCCGCCGCGCGGGCCGGCGCCCTGGTCTCGACCTCGCGTCGCGGCTCCTGCGCGGCCGCCACCGGCAGGATGACGGAAAAGCGCGTGCCCTTGCCGGGGTTGGAGAAGATGCGGATCTCGAGCCGCAACACCCTGGCGATGCGGTCGACGATGGAGAGGCCGAGACCAAGACCTTCGGCTTCGCGTGCGCCTTCGTCCAGCCGGGTGAACTCGTGGAAAACAGTGTTGAGTTTGTCACCTGCGATGCCGATACCGGTATCGATCACCTGGATCTCGGCCAGATCGCCACGGCGCCGCACACCGACAAGGATGCGGCCCTGGCGGGTGTATTTGATGGCGTTGGAGACAAGATTCTGGATCAGGCGGCGCAACAGGTTACGGTCCGTCACCACCGTCAGCGACGACGGCATGATCGTCAGGCCAAGCTTTTTCTCCGCGGCCAGTGGCCGAAAATCATTACCGATCTGGCGCAGCAGGCCATCCAGGTTGAAGGCGGTGTCGTCAGGTTTCATGGCGCCGGCATCGAGGCGCGAGATGTCAAGCACGGCGCCGAGAATGGTCTCGACCGATTCCAGCGAGGATTCGATGTTGATGGCCGCCTTGCCTGCTGGACCCTTGCCGGCCTTCTCGATCAGCGAAGAACAATAGAGCCGGGCGGCATTCAAAGGTTGCAGGATGTCGTGACCGGCGGCGGCAAGGAAGCGTGTCTTGCCGAGATTGGCCTCCTCGGCGAGCATCTGTGCCTGTGCCAGTTCCTCGTTGACCCGGGTCAATTCCTCGTTGACCCTGGTCAGTTCGACGGTGCGGGTCTTGACGCGCTGCTCCAGAGATTCATTGGCGCGCTTCAACGCCAGGTCCTGCTCGACGCGCCCCGAGATGTCGGCATAGGTGGCGACGATGCCGCCGTCGGGCATCGGGTTGGAGCGCAGTTCCACGATGCGGCCGCTGGTCTTCAACTCCATCTGCCACGGGCTGACGAAGCTGGTCAGCCGGTTGAGCATCGTCACGCGCTGGTCGGCGGGAATGTCGCCGCGCTCGGCCAGATGGCGAAGGATCTGGTCGAGCGAAACGCCGACCTGGCCCATCTCGTCGGGCAGGTCGAACAGCGCCCGGTACTGGCGGTTCCAGCAGATCAGCCGGAAATCGCGGTCGAAAACGGTGATGCCTTGTTCCATCTGGTCGAGCGCGATCTGCAGCAGGTCGCGGTTGTGCTGCAGCGCTTCCGTGGCGTCGTCGAGCAGGCGGAAGGCGTCGCGGGATTCTCGGTCGTGGCGGCGAAACAGCAGCGACAGGATCAGACGCGCCGAGGAAGAGCCGACGGCGCTTGCCAACAGCTGCTCGGCAAAGCGGATGACGTCCATGCTGGCCTGCTCGTTGCCGTGCAGCGAGGTGCCGTTGCTCTTCTCGAAGGATTGAAAGGACCGCTCGGTGCGTTCGACACCGAGATAACGTGCGATCGTATCCTTGAGGTCGTTGACGGTGATGGCAGTGCGGAAGCGGCGCAGGCTCGGCATCGGGCCGGCTTCGCGCGGCACGAAGATCGATGCCTGGATGCGCTCCAGTGGCACCGACGCGCGCGACAGCGACCCGAAGACGAAGAACAGCGCGTTGACCGACAGGCTCCACAGCACGCCGTGGTTCAGCGGTTCGGCGACGGTGCCGAACAGTGCCTGCGGCCGCAACGCCTCGAAGCCGAACAGTCCATGCACGATGATGCCGGCATCTTGCGCGACGAGCGACGGCACCAGCAGCGTGTAGCCCCAGACCAGGATGCCGGCGACCATGCCGAGTGCCGCGCCCCGGCCGTTGGCGCCGCGCCAGATCAATCCGCCGATCAGGGCCGGCGCGAATTGCCCGATCGCCGCGAAGGACATCAGTCCGATCGACGACAGCCGGGCGCTGTTGGTGCTCTCGCGATAGTAGAGAAAGGCGATGAACAGAAGGATGAAGATCGCTCCACGCCGCACATTGAGGATAAGCGTCGACCAATCCTCGTTCTCGGAGGTGGTCGTGCGCAACAGCCGGCGCACGAACAGCGGGATGATCAGGTCGTTGGAGATCATGATCGACAGCGCCACGCTCTCGACGATGACCATGGCGGTTGCCGCCGACAGGCCGCCGATGAAGGCAGCCATGGCCAGGAAATCGTGGCCGCTGAACAGCGGCAGCGACAGCACATAAAGGTCGCTGCTCGTCCTTGTGCCGACCAGCGTCAGGCCGGCAAAGGCGATCGGCAGCACGAACAGGTTGATCGCCACCAGGTAGAGCGGGAACACCCATGTCGCGGTGCGCAGTTCGGCCTCGCTGCGGTTCTCGACGATGGTGACGTAGAACTGCCGCGGCAGGAGGATGATGGCGAAACCGCTGAGACATGTCAGCACCAGCCAGGTGGCGAGCGACGTCGAATAGCCCATTGCCTGCCGTACCTGGCCATTCTCGGCCAGCCGGTCGAACATGTCGCCGGGGCCGCCGAAGATCAGGAAGATGACCATCAGGCCGATGGCCAGGAAGGCGGCAAGCTTGACCACGGTCTCGACCGCCACCGCCAGCACCAGCCCGTCCTGGTGTTCGGTGGCGTCGGCATGGCGTGTGCCGAACAGGACCGCAAACAGCGCAAGCAGCATGGCGACGACCAGCGAGATGTCGCTGACGAAGGGATCGAAGGAGGGCGGCGAGCCCGTATAGTGCTCGACCATCAGGCTGACCGAGCCGGAGATCGCCTTCAATTGCAGCGCGATATAGGGCACGGCGCCGATCGTGGCGATCAGCGTGGCGATCGCGGCCACGGTGAAACTCTTGCCGTAACGCGCGCCGAGAAAGTCGGCGACCGAGGTGATCTTCTCGGTCTTGGCCAGCCGCACGATGCGGTTGAGCAAGGGAAAGCCGAACACGAACACCAGCACCGGGCCGGTATAGATGCCGAGGAATTCGAGGCCGCGTTCGGAGGAAAGGCCGACAGAGCCGAAGAAGGTCCAGGACGTGCAGTAAATGGCAAGGCTGAGCGCATAGATGAAGGGCCGCGCCCGACCGGGGCCTGACAAGGCCGAGCGGCGGTCGCCCAGGCTGGCGATGGCGAACAGCAGCGTCACATAGGCGATCGCGATGATGACGATGAACAAGCCCTGCACGCCGGCAAGATCCTCCCTGTGCCGATTTTCACCTGGCCGGGTCAGACGCAATCACAGCTTGGGCGCCAAGTCCATCGCGGCTTTCGGCGCATGCGGGCGATGATTTCCGGCGGCTGCCCCAAGGTAAGGAGAAAGCGGTTGTTTTCTTTTTTAGCCGATGGTGCAACCCAAGGTTTTTGTTATGGTGTCGTCGGGTCGGTGCCGCGGGGATGGGACGGCTGCGCGACCCGCCATGACAAGGAGGGTCGAATGCTGAAAGAATTCCAGGAATTCATTTCCAAGGGCAACGTGATGGACTTGGCCGTCGGCGTCATCATCGGCGCTGCCTTCGGCAAGATTGTCGATTCGCTGGTCAACGACATCATCATGCCGATCGTCGGAGCCATCTTCGGCGGGTTGGACTTCAACAATTACTTCTTTGGGCTTTCCTCGGCCGTCAACGCCACCTCATTGGCGGACGCCAAAAAGCAAGGCGCCGTTTTTGCCTATGGCAGCTTCATCACCGTGGTGCTGAACTTCCTCATCCTCGCCTTCATCATCTTCCTCATGGTCAAGGCCGTGAACAACATGCGCAGGCGCCTGGAAAAGGAAAAGCCCGCCGCAGCGGCAGCTCCTCCGCCGGCCGATGTACAGCTTTTGACCGAAATCCGCGATCTGCTGGCCAGGCGGTAGACGGATAGAGTTCTTCTGGACCAAAACCCCGGTCGTTCGCGGCCGGGGTTTTCTGTTTTCGTATCTGGTAAGCAGCGCTTACGAACGCCCGAGACAACGGACCTGCCCAATGACCCTGATCCAGACCCTGCGCCCCGAGGCCCTGGCCGCACCTGAAAGCGGTATCGTCGCCGTCGTCAACTACGGCAGATTGCGCGAAGGCCTGATCCCGCTCTGGGCCGGCGAGGGCGACCTGCCGACGCCTGCCTTCATCACCGATGCCGCGTCGAAGGCGCTGGCCGGCGGCGAGACGTTCTACACCTGGCAGAGGGGCATCCCCGATCTCAGGCAAGCGCTGGCCCGCTACTATTCCAGGCATTTCGCCAAGACCTTCCCCGAGGAGCAATTCATCGTCACCGGCTCAGGCATGCATGCCATCCAGCTGGCGCTCGATGCGCTTGCGGGAGCTGGCGACGAAGTGATCTACCTGTCGCCCGCCTGGCCGAATTTCGACGCCGCCGCCGCGATCGCGGGTGCCGTGCCGGTGCCGGTCACGCTCGACCATTCCGGAAATGGCTGGTCCTGCGACGTCGAGAAGATCGCCGCGGCGGTCACGCCGCGCACGAAGGCGCTGTTCATCAACACGCCGTCCAATCCGACCGGCTGGACCGCCGACCATGAGACCCTGCGGGCGATCCTCGATCTCGCCCGCGCCAGGGGTCTGTGGATCATCGCCGACGAGATCTATTCGCTGTTCCACTATGGTCATGGCCGCGCGCCATCCTTCCTCGACATCGCGGAGGCGGAAGACCGCATCCTGTTCGTCAACAGTTTTTCCAAGAACTGGGCCATGACCGGCTGGCGCGTCGGCTGGATCAAGACCCATCCAAGCCTGCAGCAGGTGTTCGAAAACCTGATCCAGTATTCGAACTCGGGTGTCGCCCAGTTCATGCAGCGCGGCGCGGTCGCGGCGCTCGACGAGGGCGATGCCTTCGTCGCCGAACAGGTGGAGCGGGCGAGGAAAGCCCGCGACCTGGTCTGCGGCATTCTCGGCGAAACCGGCAAGGCGCGCTTCACCGTGCCGCAGGGCGCCTTCTACCTGTTCTTCACCGTCGATGGCATCACGGATTCGCGGGCAGCCGCTTTCGAAATCGTCGACAGGGCCAATGTCGGCCTTGCGCCCGGCACCGCCTTCGGCCCCGGTGGCGAAGCGTTCCTGCGGCTGTGCTTCCACCGCCGCCTCGATCAGCTCGAGGAAGCGGCAAACCGGCTGGCTAGCTGGATGAACACTGTTTGAACAGGTGGCGGCCTTAGCCGCCTGACTTCGGCACCAGAAGCGGAATAATGCGGTCACTTTTCGCGACGGCTGGCCGTCCCGCAGACCCGTAAGGAATGCCGAGCGCGTCCCATGTCTCGACCAGCGCGTCCTGCAGTTCGGCGATCAGCGCATCGGAATGGAACGGCGTCGGCGTGATGCGCAGCCGTTCGGTACCGCGTGGCACCGTCGGGTAGTTGATCGGCTGGATGTAGATGCCGTGCACGCCGAGCAGGCGGTCGCTGGCCATTTTGCAGAGCTCCGGATCGGCAACCAGCAGCGGCACGATGTGGGTTGGCGACTCCATCACTGGCAGGCCGGCGGCGGACAGGATCTGCTTGGTTCGGCTCGCCTGCTGCTGCTGGGCATCGCGCTCGGCCTGCGAGCGCTTGAGATGACGGATCGATGTTGTGGCAGCGGCGGCGATCGCCGGCGGCAGCGCGGTGGTGAAGATGAAGCCCGGCGCATAGGAGCGCACCGCGTCGATGACGGCGCTGGTGCCGGTGATGTAGCCGCCCAG
>NZ_VFUI01000034.1:0-33282 GCF_006440535.1 Mesorhizobium sp. B2-5-13
CAGCCACCGCATCAAGAAATGCGCCTGGAATGACGACTATCTCATCAATGCCATCACTCATATGCGATAGCCCTGCCTCAAGGGGGGAGATTGGCAGTTCCACCCTCAGATCAGCTTCTCCAGCGTGATCGGCAGATCCCGCACGCGCTTGCCCGTGGCGTGGAACACCGCGTTGGCGATGGCCGGCGCCATGCCGACGATCGCCAGTTCGCCGACACCCTTGCCGCCGAGCACGGAGGAGTGCAGGTCGGGAATGCCGACCGAGATCACCTCGATGTCGGGGACGTCGGCGTTGGTCGGGACGAGATAGTCGGCGAGGTTGTTGTTGACGATGCGGCCGTGGCGGCGGTCGACGATGCCTTCTTCGAGCAGCGCCTGGCCGATACCCATGATGATGCCGCCTTTCCACTGGCTTTCGGCCAGCTTCGGATTGTAGAGCCGGCCCGAATCCAACGCCGACACCACGCGCGATACGCGCACCGTGCCGAAATCCTCGTCGACGCGCACCTCGACGAAATGCGCGCACCACGAGTGGCGGGAATAGTCGCCCTCGGTGTGCGGTAGCGCCATGGCGATGGTGGTGTAGTTCTTGTAGCGATCCTCTGCCGTCGAATTGGCCGGCATGGTGTCGCCGGTCGCCTCGATGCGGTCGCGGCCGATGCTTTTGAGCAGTTCGGCGATCGAGACATCGGGACCGTCGCCGCGAGGCGAGCCGATGCGGCCATTGGCGACGACCAAAGTGTTGGCCTGCAGCGTGTGGAAGGGCGAGCGCGGATCGCTGATGGCCAAGCCGATCAGCTGGTCGAGCGCCGAGGTCGCCGCCTTGTAGACCGCGCCCGTCATCACGCCGGCCAGCCGTGAGCCGCCAGTGACGCCGGCGCGGGGAAACCGGGAATCGCCGAGCTTCACCACGACGTCGTCTGCGCTCACGCCAACCGTTTCGGCGGCGGTCTGCGCCAGGATGGTGTAGGTGCCCTGGCCCATGTCGATCGAGGAGCTCTCGACCTCGACCGAGCCGTCGGCCAGAATGCGCACCATCGCTTCGCCATAGGCGCGCCGCACCGGATAGGTGCCGGCGGCGACGCCCCAGCCGATCAGCTGGTTGCCGTCGCGCATCGAGCGCGGCTCAGGTGCGCGCCTAGCCCATCCGAAGCGTTCGGCGCCTGCTGCAAAAGCTTCGCGCAACTGTCTGGTCGACCAGGCTTTTTTCGCGTGCGGGTCCTGCTCGGCGTAGTTCTTCAGCCGGATTTCCAGCGGATCGATGCCGACCTCGTAGGCGAGCTCGTCGATGGCGCTTTCGATGCCGAAGGCCGACGGGTTTTCACCCGGTGCGCGCATGGCGCCCGGCACCACCGAATTCACCCGCACGACATTCTGTTTCGAGGAGAAGTTCGGCGTCGCGTACATGATAGAGGTGACCGAGCCCAGCGGCTCGACCCACATGCCGTCGATGGAGGTTTCGTTGACGCCGCGATGCACGATCGACTGGATCATGCCGTCACGGTCGGCGCCGATCGTCACCGTCTGCCGCGTCGCGGCGCGGCCGCCATAGCTGGTGAAGGTCTGCGGCCGCGTCATCACCAGCCGCACCGGCCGGCCGAGCATTTTCGCGGCACTCGCGGCAATCGCGCCATGGCTGAGCGCCAGGGCCTTGGAACCGAAGCCGCCACCGACATAGGGCGACACCAGCCGCACATTCTCGAACGGCACGGCGAACCATTCGGCATAGGTGCGCGCCATGCCATCCAGCCATTGGCTCGGCTCCCACACGGTGAGGTGGTCACCCTCCCAGCGGGCGATCAGGCCATGCGGTTCCATTGGCGCCTGGTATTCGCGCGGCGTGTTATAGGCGGCGCAGATGCGCACCGGGGCGGAGGCGAAGGCGGCGGACGCGTCGCCCCATTCCTTGGTCATGGCATCGACCGGAATGCCGTCACCGGCCTTGCCGTCGCTGAGGTCGACGATTGCCGGCGTCTCATCATAGCTGACCTTGACGAGGGCCGCCGCGGCGACCGCCTGCTCGAAGGTCTCGGCGATCACGGCGGCGACGTGCTGGCCCGAGAAGGTGACGTCGCGCGCCAGCGGGCAATAGGGTTTGTCGGGCGGCGGGGTGCCGAACCAGTCCGAGGCGGTTCTCAGGCTGATGATTGTGTCCGGGGTCAGCACCTTGAGTACGCCCGGTGCTGCCTCGGCCGCCTTGCTGTCGATGGCGCGCACCTTGCCGGACGCGATGGTACTTTCGACCAGTGCGGCGTAGGCGAGGCCTTTGAGCTGCTGCTCGACGGCGTATTTGGCGGCACCCGTGATCTTGGCCGGACCGTCGACGCGCGATAGCCGGCCGCCGACCGCGTCCGCGCCGCCGTCGAACGCATCGCCATGTCTGATGTTGTGAACGGTCATGCCGTTTCTCCCATCTTGAGAATAGCCCGTGCGACGACGCGCGGCGCGAGCTCGATCTTGTAGTGGTTGGCGCCTTGGTCGACGGCGCCTTCGACGGCGAGCAGGCTGGCGGCGCGAACAGCTTCGGGCTCCAGCACCTTGCCTTTCAGCGCGGCTTCCACGGCCCGCGCCCGCCAGGGCTTGGTGGCGACGCCACCGAGCGCCACGCGCAGGTCGCGGATGGTGCGTCCGTCGGATTCCAGTTCGAGCCCGACGGCGGCACTGGCCGCGGCGAACTCGTAGGATTGCCGGTCGCGGACCTTCAGATAGGTCGAGCGGTGGGCAGCGGCGGAAGAGGGGATTTCGATGGCGGTGATCATCTCCCCCGGCTCGATCGCGTGTTCCCTGTCCGGCGTCGTGCCGGGCAACAGGAAAAAGTCATCGACCCGGATGCGCCGATCGCCGAGATGAACTGTTGCGTCGAAGGCGACGAGCACGGTGGCGAGGTCGCCTGGGTACATGGCGATGCAGGCCTCGCTGGTGCCAAGCACGGCATGGCCCCTGGTGACGCCGCCGATCGCCGAACAGCCGCTGCCTGATACACGCTTGTTGCAGGCCGAAAAGTTCGAGGGATCGCGGAAATAGGGGCAGCGCGTGCGCTGCATCAAATTGCCGCCTATGGTCGCCATGTTGCGGATCTGCGCCGAGGCTGCTTGCCATAGCGCCTCCGAGATGGCGGGGAAGCGGCTCTTGATGTCGTCGTGGTCGGCGACATGGCCCATCCTGGCGAGCGCGCCGATGATGGCGCCGCGCTCGCCGATCTCGATCCGGTCCAGTCCCTTGAGATGGGTGATGTCGACCAGCGTGTCGGGTTCGGTGACGCCGCATTTGGCGAGGTCGATCAGCGTGGTGCCGCCGGCGAGCAGCATGGCGCCGGGGAGCGCGGCCGCCTGGCGGGCGGCGTCGACCGAAGTGGCGCGAAGATAGGAAAAATCCCTCATGACGCGGCCTCCAGCGTTGCCTGGCGCACGGCGGCGACGATGTGCGGGTAGGCGCCGCAGCGGCAGAGATTGCCGGCCATGTATTCACGGATTTCGTCGTCCGAGCCGGCATGGCCCTCACGGATGCAGGCCACCGCCGACATGATCTGGCCTGGCGTGCAATAGCCGCACTGGAAGGCGTCCTGTTCGAGGAAGGCAGCCTGCACGGGATGCAGTTCGCCCTCCCGTGCAAGCCCCTCTATAGTGGTGATGGTGCGACCTGCGGCCTGTGCGGCCAATGTCAGGCAGGCCAGCACGCGCTCGCCGTCGACATGGACGGTGCAGGCGCCGCACTGGCCATGGTCGCAGCCCTTCTTGGTGCCGGTCAGGCCGAGCCTGTCACGCAAGGCGTCGAGCAGCGTGACACGCGGTTCGAGTTCCAGCGTGTGACGCTGGCCGTTGATATCGAGATGGACAGGAATTGTGGTCTTGCTCGTCATGGGCGTCTGGCTCCAGTTGCTTGACGCTTGGGGGAATGAATTGGAGTTAGGTTAGGGGGGTCCAACCGTTGCTTCGGACGGACCGCTCCTCACCCCAGCAGGTCCTCGATCCGGATCGGAAAGCGCCGCGGGCGCATGCCGGTCGCGTGCCAGACCGCATTGGCCACGGCGCCGGCCGTGCCGGTGATGCCGATTTCACCGACGCCCTTGATGCCGAGTGCGTTCACATGAGGGTCGTCCTCGTGAACCAGCAGCGCCTCGACCGACGGCACGTCGGCATTCACCGGGACATGATATTCGGCGAGGTTGGCATTCTGGATCCGGCCGGAGCGTCGGTCGGTGACGGCTTCCTCATGCAGTGCGAAGGAAACGCCCCAGATCATCCCGCCATAATACTGGCTGCGCACCAGCCGCGGATTGATGACCCGTCCGGCGGCGAATGCGCCGACCAGCCGGGTGACGCGGATCTGGCCTAAATCCGGGTCGATCTTCACCTCGGCGAACACGGCCCCATGCGCGTGCTTGGCGAAGATCTCCTGCGACGCCGGATCCGGTGCGCCTTTGCCATGGCCTTCGATCTCGGCAAGACCCGCGCGGGCGAGGATCTCGCTATAGTTTTCGCTGCGGCTTTCGTCATCGCGGCGGTAGAGGCGTCCGCCGCGCGCCAGGACACCTTCATTGCCGGCGCCGAACAGCGGCGAGGCTTCGTTGCCCGTGGCGAGATTGGCAAGCCTGGCGATGACGGCCGCACCCGCATTGTGGATGGCCATGCCGGCCGTCGCCGTGTGGCCCGAACCGCCGGCGATGCCCGCATTGGGCAGGTCGGAACTGCCGGCCCTGAAATCGACCTGGTCGATGTCGAGCCCTAGCCCGTCTGCCGCAATTTGGGCAAAGGCCGTCCAGGCGCCTTGGCCCATGTCCTGAGCGCCGGTCTCCATCAAGCCGCTGCCGTCGGCCCTCAGCACCGCGCGTGCCTCGGCCTGGAACATGAGCGCCGGGAACGTCGCCGTGCCCATCCCCCAGCCAGTAAGGAAACCGTCCGTGTCGCGCATCCGCCGCGGCTGCAGCGGGCGGCTCGCCCAGCCAAACGCTTCGGCCGCCTGTTCGTAACATTCGCGCAGGGCCTTTGAGGAGAACGGCTTGCCCGTCATAGGCTCGACTTCGGCATAGTTCCTGAGCCGGAATTCCAGCGGGTCCATGCCGCAGGCATGGGCTGCCTCGTCTATAGCGCTTTCCAGCGCGATCGATCCGGTGGCCTCGCCCGGCGCCCGCATGAACAGCGGCGTGCCGGTGTCGAGCCGCACAGCATCGTGCGAGGTGGCGATGGCCGGACTGGCATAGAGCGTGTGCGAGGCGTCCGCCGCCGGTTCGAAGAAATCGTCGAACGTGCTCGATGTGGTCCTGGCGTGATGGGAGAGCGCGGTCAGCCGCCCTTCGCCATCCATGCCCATGCGCAATGTCTGGCGGGTCGGGGCGCGATGGCCGACCGGGCCGTACATCTGCTCGCGCCGCAGCACCAGCTTGACCGGGCGGCCGACGAGACGCGCAGCCAGGATGCCGAGCACTTGCGGCCCGGAGATCATGCCCTTGGAGCCGAAACCGCCACCCAGGAATGGGCTTCGGATGTGGACGTTCCGCGGCGCGATGCCGAACAGGCCGGCGATGCGCCCTTGCGCCATGGCAAGGCCCTGGCTCGGCGTGTCGATCGACAGCTGGTCGCCATCCCAGGCAGCGACGATTGCGTGGGGCTCCATGGCGTTGTGATACTGTGCCGGCGTCTCGTAAGCCGCCTCGATCCGCGTTCTTGCCGATTCGAGGCCGGCCTCGACATCGCCCTTCTCCTGCACCGCCGGGTTGCCGACGCCAACGCCGCGCGGCACGAAGCTTTTGCCGCTATCGAGACCGACCCGCGCCGGCAGCGTTTCATAGCGCGGCGACAGCAGCGCCGCGCCTTCGGTCGCCGCTTCCAGCGTCTCCGCGATCACCACGGCGATGCTCTGGTTGGCATAGCGAACCCCATCGTTCTGCAGCAGGTCGAGCCGGAACATGAAGGGATGGTCCTTGGCATCCGGATCGACGGCGAGCGCCGGCCGGTTCAGTGGCGTCATCACTTCGATCACGCCCGAATGCGCCTTGGCCGCCTCGATATCCAGCGACACGACCCGGCCGCGCGCGATGCTCGAGACGGCGAGCACGGCATAGAGCATGCCGGGCGGGTGGTTATCGGCGGCGTAGCGCGCCGCCCCCGTCACTTTCAAGAATCCGTCGCGGCGGGTCAGCGGCTGGCCGATGCTGGAGCCCTGCCGCGTATGGGCAGGTTGCTGGTTGAGGCTGAGTTCAAGCGTCATGGCGCACTCCGGGAATGGAGGAAAAGGGGGAGGCAGGAAGAGCCGGCATCCGCTCGGGTGTTCCGGCCTTTGCGGCCATCAGCGCCCTGACGACAATGCGGCGGGCAAGCTCGATCTTGAAGGCGTTGTCGCCGGAGGGGCTGGCGTCGGCCAACGCGGCATCCGCGGCGCGGACGAAGCTCGCCTCGTCGGCATCTGCGCCAAGCAGCACCGCTTCCGCCGAACGCGCCCGCCACGGTTTGGCCGCCACACCGCCCAGCGCCAGCCTTGCACCGCGGATCTTGCCGCGATCGACGAAAAGTGCCGCGGCCGCCGAAACGACCGCGAAGGCATAGGAGGTGCGTTCGCGCACTTTCAGATAGCGGGCGTGAGCGGCGAAGGAAGCTGCTTCCGCCGGCAGGCGCACCGCAACGATCAGCTCGCCCGGCTCCAGCACGGTCTCGCGCTGCGGGGTGTCGCCCGGAAGCCGGTGAAATTCCTCCAGCGTCACATGGCGCCGGCCTTCCTTGCCCTCGATCTCGACCACGGCGTCCAGCGCCACCAAGGGCACGCAGAAGTCGGAGGGATGGGTGGCGATGCAGGCATCGCTCCAGCCCAGGATGGCATGTAAGCGGTTCTCGCCGCCAAGGGCCGAGCAGCCGGAACCGGGTTCGCGCCTGTTGCAGGCGCTGGCGGTGTCATAGAAGTAACTGCACCGCGTGCGCTGCAACAGATTGCCGCCAACAGTGGCGGCGTTGCGAAGCTGCGCCGAGGCGCCCGACAGCAGCGCCTCGGCCACCGCCGGATAGGCCTTGGCGAAGGCCGGATCGTGTGCGAGATCGGCATTGCGGACCAGCGCGCCGATGCGCAGGCCGCCATCATCGAGCGTTTCGATGCGATTGAGTTCCGGCAGCCGGGTAATGTCGACGATCCGTTCGGGGCTGGTAATGCCGCCCTTCATCAGATCCAGCAGATTGGTGCCGCCGGCGAGATAGGCCGAGCCCGGTACGGCCGCCGCCGCTATGGCGTCGGAGATGGTGGCCGGCCTGACAAAATCGAAGTCTCTCATGCCGCGGTCCTCCGGTCGGTTCCGGCAAGTTGTTGCCGGGCCTCCAGAACGGCCTCGACGATGCCGCCATAGGCCGCGCAGCGGCAGATGTTGCCGCTCAGCCCCTCGCGGATACGCTCGGGATCGTCTCCAGCCTGTCCTTCGGCGATCAGGCCGAGCGTGCTCATGATCTGGCCGGGTGTGCAGAAGCCGCACTGGAAGCCGTCATGGGCGATGAAGGCGGCCTGCACCGGATGCAGTTCTTCACCGTGGGCGACGCCTTCGATGGTCAGCACCTCGGCGCCGTCATGGCTGACCGCCAGCGCGAGGCAGGAGTTTATGCGCTTGCCGTCGACCAGCACCGTGCAGGCGCCGCACTGGCCGCGGTCGCAGCCCTTCTTGGTGCCGGAGAGCTCAAGCCGCTCGCGCAGCAGGTCGAGCAAGGTGACGCGGGTGTCGACCTCGAGTTCGTGGCGGTATCCATTGACGGTAAGCGAGATGGGAAGGGTGGTCATGGGCGTCTGGCTCCAGTTGCTTGACGCTGAGGGGGATGATCTGGCGCTTGGGAGGGGAAGGACAAGGTCAGGCGGCAGCCAATCCGCCGCGGGTAGGGAAGGTGGCAGCTTGCGGCTTCGAAAGACGTGACATACCGGGCTCCCTGATTATATGATAAAGGTGCTCCACTAAAACGGAGGCGCCTCCGTTTATTTACGTGGGGACTGGCCGGGCATGGTTCAAGCCCCCATATCCCTGGTGGAGAAAAAAATTGGCTTTTGAGCCCGTCACAACTGTCGACCAAAAACCCGCCGCCGCCGACAAACCGCTGCGCGCGGATGCCCAGCGCAACCGCGACCGGCTGGCCGAGGTCGCGGCGGCCCTGTTTGCCGAGCGTGGCATCGATGCCTCGCTGGAGGAGATCGCGCGCCGCGCCGGCGTCGGTATCGGCACGCTCTACCGGCATTTCCCGACGCGCGAACATCTGGTCGAGGTGGTCTACCGCCGCGAGGCGGAGGCGCTATGCGCGGCGGCCGGCGAGCTTGCGGCAAAACATCCCTCCGATGTTGCTCTGGAAGAGTGGATGCGCCGCTTCGTCGACTATATCGCCACCAAGCGCGGCCTGGCGACCAGCCTGCGCATCCTGTTCACCACCAATTCGAGGCTGTTCTCCGACACGTCGGGTAGGGTTTCGCAGGCCTTGCGGCAACTGGTCGAGGCGGCGGTGGCCGACGGCACGATCCGCGGCGACGTCGATGCCTCCGATGTGCTGCATGCGCTCGGCGGCATCTACTCGGCGCCCGACACGCCTGAGTGGCGCGATCGTTCGCGCCGGTTGGTGAAGCTGTTGATGGACGGCTTGCGGTTCGGGGCGGGGAAGGCTGGGTGAATGGGGATAATGGCCGCGCAACCGTGCGCGACAGAATGATTTGAGGGGCATTCAATGTATGTAGGCCGTTCCTACAAGGTGGTCGATTTCGCGCTGTGGTCGCGGCGCAGCGTGCTCTACATGGTGGTGGTGAGCGGCCTGGCCGTGGCGGCCTACCGCTTTCCGGGCATTGCCGGGTTCTCCGTGCCATGGTCGGTGGTGCTGGTGCTCGGCACCACGGTATCGCTCGTCGCCGGCTTCAAGAATTCGCAGGTGCTCACCCGCAGCGGTGAGGCGCTGCAGGCTTTCACGCAGATCACGGCCAGCAGCCGGATGTGGTCCAATTTCTGCCGGGACTTCCTCGATGCGCCGACGGCTCGGAAGCTCATCTACCGCCACATCGCATGGATGACGGCGCTGCGATACGCGCTGCGGCGGCCGATGCCGTGGGAATCGATGGGGAAGGCCGCCAATACCGAATACCGGCGGCGTTACCACATCCAGGAGGACGGGGGCTCGATCGCCGACGAATTGCGCCCGCTGCTGGGCGACCAGACCGTTGATGTCCTGAAATCGCCTCGTCCGGCGATTGCCTTGCTCGAATTGCAGTCGGTCCAGGTCAACGGGCTGCTCAAGGACGCCAAGGTTCCGGCGCAGGTCTATGTCGAACTGACCAAGCTGATCCGCGACTTCCACGATCAGCAGGCGCGCTGCGACCGTATCAAGAACAATCCCTATCCCCGGCAATACGCCATCGTCAGTTCCATGTTCGTGATGATCTTCTGCACGCTGCTGCCGTTCGGCGTGGTTCCGGTGTTCGCCGACATGGGCAAACTGGACGGCATGCTCGGCTCGATCGCCATCTGGCTGACGATCCCGTTCAGCACGCTGCTGGGCTGGGCCTACATGTCCCTCGACCAGGTCGGCGAGAGCAGCGCCAACCCTTTCGAGGGCAACGCCAACGATGTGCCGATCTCGCAAATCTGCCGCGACATCGAGATCGAGATGCGCGCCGGGCTCGGCGAGAGCGACCTTCCCAAGCCCTTGCTGCCGGTCAACGACATCGCCATGTGAGGCGGAAGCGGGCGCCTACCGGCGGGAGATCACCCGCAGCCAGGGAGCCAGGTGGAAAGCGCTCATCAGCAGATACATGGCGGGCATTCCGGTCAGGATTGGTCCGGCCAGCGGCGAGGCGCCCATGCATAGCATGGCGGTATCGCCGCCTTGAAGGCGGGAAAGCAGCGCCATCAGTGCGAAGGTGGGCGCTGCTGCCAGGCACAGCCAGTCGGCGATGCCACGAGGGGCGGCATTTTCGGCGCTGCCGATGCCGGATTGGATATCGCTCATGGTCGTTGTCCTTGATGGTTGCGACCCGTCAGGACCTGGGTTCCTCGGCCCTGCCGGAGGCGGGAGAGGAACCCAGGCTGGACAGGCCTGCGCCGGTTACTGGTTGGCCTTGTCGCGGAACGCGGCTTCGCCGGCGGCGGACACTTCGGCCCATTTCTTGTCGGCTCCGGCTTCGTAGTTGTCGTGCCAGTTCCACCAGCTGTAGAGCGGGGTCTGCGGGTAGCCTTCGGGCGAGTCTTCCCAGACCTCCTGGCGGCCGAGCGGTGTGACGTCGAGATAGCTCCAGACGGTGCCCAACGCCTCGTCGCCGCGGTTGTTGATGAAATAGGTGCGGAAGATGCGGTCGCCATCATGAATGAATACGTTGTGGCCGTGCCATTCGTCGACGCCGAAATCCTTGTCGAAGCTGTCGGTGATCGTGTACCAGGGCATCTCCCAGCCCATCCGTTGCTTCAGCCGCGCAATGTCGGCCTGCGGGGCGCGCGAGGCATAGGCAAGCGTGGTGTTGCGGGCGTTGAGATGGGCGAGGTGGCCGACCTGGTCGGCGCCGAGCGAGCAGCCACGGCAGGCGTGCTCCGGCCAGCCATAGACGCCAGGCTCGAAGAAGGCGCGGTAGACGATCAGCTGGCGGCGGCCTTCGAAAAGGTCGAGCAGGCTCACCTTGCCGTCGGGACCCTCAAAGACATAAGCCTTGTCCACTTCCGTCCATGGCATGCGCCGGCGTTCGGCCGACAGCGCGTCCCTGGCGCGCATCGTCGCCTTCTCCTTCACCAGCATCTTTTGGTGCGCGGCTTCCCAATCTTGCCGTGAAACGATCGGCGGGGTCTTCATCGTCATGGTCATTGGTCTTCTCCTTTGCCAGTCGTGGCGTCGTTGCGGTGTGGTGTTGCCTGGGCAGGTCGGGGTGCTGCGGGCGCGGCGGAATCCAAGAGATCCGGTCCGGCGCAGCAGGGGTGGCGTGCTGCGTGCTTGGCCGTATCATTGGCCGTGTCGAGGTCGAGGTCGGTGGAAGCAGGCATCTTTTGTATCTCCTATGCGTGCCGTCATTGCCGACTTGCTGGGCCGACTTGCTGGGCCGACTTGCTGGTTGACGGTACTGACGTAAGTTAGGGCGGCTCGGTGCCGAGGTGGGAGTTACAAGTGTGACGGGATTTGAATGGACTCGCTGATCACCTCGGCAGCGCTGGCGCTGGCGGCCGGCGATCCGCTTGGGGCGCTCGACCGCGTCGCCCTGCGCGAGGATGCGCCGGCGCTGGCGCTGCGCGGCATCGCCATGGCGCAGCTCGGCGACTTCGATCGCGCCAAGCTCTTGTTGCGGCGGGCCGTGCGCGCCTTCAGCCCGAAAGAGGCGGTCGCGCGCGCCAGATGCGTCGTCGCCGAGGCCGAGATCGCGCTGGTCTCGCGTGATCTCGGTTGGCCGGCCAAGGCGCTCGACGCGGCCCGCACGGCGCTGGAAAAGCACGGCGACCGGTTGAACGCGGCGCATGCCGGCCACCTCAAGGTGCGCCGCCTGCTCCTGATCGGCCGCCTCGACGAGGCCGAGCATGTGCTGGCCGGACTCGACCCGGCGCCGCTTCCGCCGGCGGCCAGGGCCGCGCACGAGCTCGCCGTCGCCGGCATCGCCATGCGGCGCCTGCGGACCCGGCCGGCACGCGCGGCGCTGGAGTGGGCGCGACATGCCGCCCGCAAGGCCGGCATTCCCGGCCTCATCGCGGAGGTCGACAGCGCATGGCAGGCACTGGAAACACCCGCGGCGCGATTGATCGCGCAGGGCAGGGAGCAGCCGCTGCTGCTCGAAGAGGTCGAGGCGCTGCAGGGATCGCCGGCGCTGGTCGTCGATGCCTTCCGCTACGCCGTGCGGGTTGGGCGGACCACGGTTTCGCTGGCAAGCCGGCCTGTGCTGTTCGCCTTGGCGCGGACGCTCGCCGAAGCCTGGCCGGGGGATGTGTCGCGGGGCGACCTCGTGGCGCGGGCCTTCGGCGGCAGGCATGCCGATGAATCGCATCGCGCGCGCCTGCGCGTCGAGATCGGGCGGCTGCGTGCAGAGCTTCGCGCACTGGCCGGCATCAGCGCCACCAAGCATGGCTTCACGCTGGCGCCGCGCCAGGCGCGCGCGGTGATGGTGCTGGCGCGGCCGATCGAGGAGCGGCACGCGGCCGTGCTGGCCTTGCTGGCCGACGGCGAGGCCTGGTCGAGTTCGGCCCTGGCGCTTGCGCTTGGAACCGGCCAGCGCAGCGTGCAACGGGCGCTCGAGCCGCTTGCCGAGGCCGGTAAGGTCCAGTCCTTCGGCCAAGGCCGGGCGCGCCGCTGGATGACGCCGCCGGTGGCGGGTTTCACGACCACCTTGTTACTCCCGGCGCCGCTGCCAAACGGCTAAGTGTGTTGATATTCAGGTGATGCCGGCCTGCAAAGGTCAGCGGGATGACGACCACACTAAAGGATCACGAAATGAAACATTCAGCGGCCGAAATTTTGAGGGAATATGGACCCTTTCCCGGTGCCAAGACGGTGGCCGGGGTGAGCTTTGACGGCAAGAACGTCTGGTTCGCCTCGGGCGACAGGCTTAACGCCTTCGATCCGGAGAGCGGGCAGGCATTGCGTTCGATCGATGTCGCGGCTCACGCCGGCACCGCCTATGACGGCCGGCATTTCTTCCAGCTCGCCAAGGACCGCATTCAGAAGATCGATCCCGACACGGGCGAGGTGCTTTCCACCATTCCGGCACCCGGCAACGGCGGCGATTCCGGTTTGACCTGGGCTGAAGGCACGCTGTGGGTCGGGCAGCACCGGGAGCGCAAGATCCATCAGATCGATCCCGAGACCGGGGCGATCCTGCGCACCATCGAATCCAACCGTTTCGTCACCGGGGTGACCTGGGTCGAGGGCGAATTGTGGCACGCCACCTGGGAGGGCGACGAAAGCGATCTGCGCCGCGTCGACCCACGGACGGGCAAGGTCCTGGAGAAGCTCGACATGCCTGCCGGCATGGGCGTCTCGGGGCTGGAGTCCGATGGCGGCGACCGCCTCTTCTGCGGCAGCGGAAACGCCGGCGTGGTGCGGGCGGTGCGCCGGCCGAAATAGGGACCGCGAATTTTCCCTTGGCGACTGGCCGTTGCGCGATGTCGGGCCTAGATAGGCTGGACCATCCCCCCGCAAAAGGACCAGATCATGCCCGAACAGATCACGTTGAACGACGGCGCCGCCATTCCCCAGCTTGGCCTTGGCGTGTGGCAAGTCGATCACGACATCACCGCGCAGGTAGTGGGCTGGGCGATCGCGGCCGGTTACCGGCTGATCGACACTGCCGAGGGCTATCAGAACGAGGAAGGCGTCGGCGAGGCGATCCGCGCCGCCGGCGTGCCGGCAAGTGAGTTGTTCATCACCTCGAAGCTGCGCAACGGCGCCCACCAGCGCGATGCGGCGCTTCGTGCCTTCGACGACACGATGCAGAAGCTCGGCGTCGAGCAGCTCGACCTGTTCCTGATCCATTGGCCGGTGCCCAGCCAGGACAAATATGTCGAGGCGTGGAAGACGCTTGTCGAACTGAAGCAGGCCGGCCGCATCAAGTCGATCGGCGTCTCGAATTTCAATCCTGATCATCTGGAACGCATCATCGGCGAGACGGGCGTGACACCAGTCGTCAACCAGGTCGAGTTGCATCCGCGCTTCCAGCAGCGCGCGCTCAGGGAGTTTCACACCCGGCACGACATTCATACGGAAAGCTGGAGTCCGTTGGGCAGCGGCCGCCTGCTGAGCGATCCGACCATATCAGGCATTGCCCGCAAACATGGCAAGTCCGCCGCGCAGACGATGATCCGCTGGCATCTCCAGCAAGGGCTGATCGTCATCCCGAAATCGGTCCGCCAGGACCGTATCGCGGCCAATTTCGACGTCTTCGATTTCGAACTGGACGCGCAGGACCTGGAGACGATCGGCGGCATGGATGCGGCCGACGGCCGCAACGGGCCGAATCCGGCGACGGCTTCCTTTTTGTTCTGAGCGTGCCAAGCGGCGTTAAATCCCCGAGCCGTCCAGCTGTTGCGCGTCGTCGCCTTCCCATGGCGCCGGCATCGAGGCGCCCCGGCTGAGATTGGCCGAGGGCATCGGCATCCAGCACTTCAGCTCCGGCTCGGCGTATTCGACGACGCGGCCGGGCGAGGAATCGGAGGCGCGCCAGCCTTCCTCGCCGAACTGATCGGCGCGTGACCAGTAGGCGAGGTCGACTTCCGCTGGCCCCTGTTCGGACGGGCGGACCGTAACGAGTATCCGGCTGCCGTCTTTTGGCGCGCTGGACATGTGGCGCCAGCGGTCGGGCTCATCCATCGTTTTTCCTCCTGCCTTGCTGTGGGATGAAGTGTCGCCTCGCCGTCGGAGGCGGTCAACCCAAACTTTGCACGACCCTTCCTGTTTCGATGGGCTGCTCGTTCCGCCCGGTCCGCGGGAAATGTAAGATTTGTAGGATTGCACCAGCCGCATCCGTCCTTGATCTGGCGATGGTCGCCGGAACAAGGAGAGGCATTCATGAGGGACAAGGTCGAGCCGACGCCGGCTGGGGTGGAAACAAAACTGTACTTCAGCCGCAACCCCAATCCGCGCCTGGGGGTCGCGGTGGCGCGTCATCTCGGGGCGAAAGTGACCTTCGAATTCGCGTCGCCGTTCGCGCCGGGGCAAGCGGAGCGATTCCGGTCGCTCAATCCCAACCTTTCCCTCCCCATACTGGCGTGGCCGGGCGGCAGCCTTTGGGAGGCCGACGCCATAGCCTGCCGGTTGTCGCGCGACATGGGTTCGGATTTTTGGCGCACCGGCGAGGATGAGCCCGACATGATCCGCTGGCTGAGCTGGGGCAAGGAGAATTTCGTGCGGGCCTGCGACATGGTGCATTTCGAGCGCGGCACCAAGCAGCGCTATCACATCGGGCCGATCGATCGGGAAAAAGTCGCGGAGGGACTTGCAGAATTCCCCAAGGCCGCCGCGATCCTGGAGGCGGTGCTTGTCGACCAGCCATGGCTGGTCGGCAATTCAGTCTCCTATGCCGACTTCCGCATGGCGACGTTCTTGCCGTTCAACGACGTCGCTGGGCTGCCGCTTGGTGATTATCCCGCGCTCACCCGCTGGTACGGGCGGCTTGAAGCCATCGACGCTTGGCGTGATCCCTTCGAGGGTCTGGAAGCGCCGCGATTGCCGCCAGTCCCAGGACAGATCGAGCCGCATGAGGCGGCACCGAGGCTGTAACCGAAAGGGGTGGCGACCGGCGTATACGTTTGGAGAGAAACTTGAAGACGCCGGCCGCCATTTGGGGGCGTTGGGTGCATCACGTTGGGGCACGATGCAGGGTCAGGTTAGGCGGATGCCTGGTGTCCGCAATCGGAACACCGGCCCATGGTGAACAAGTGGTTACTATCCACAGGTCAGGGCTGTAAACGGCAGGCGGGCCGTCGGTCTCGGCCGTCCATCGCGGCCACGTCGTCGTTCTCTCGGCTGTGCGCAACGCGAATCGCCGGCCATCCCACGCTCGACGGGCCGCGATCGGGTTGATAAGCCCGTCTGCGAAGGAGCTGATGAGTCTGGCATGACCGTTGCGATCGAGATGGGACACACCACGGCGGGCGACCCGGCGAAGCTCGATCTCGAGGAATTGCTGGCGACCCGCCTTCTGGTGCAGGGCAATTCGGGCTCCGGCAAGTCGCATTTGTTGCGGCGGCTCCTGGAGCAGAGCGCGCCTTGGGTGCAGCAGACCATCATCGACCCCGAAGGCGACTTCGTTTCGCTGGGCGAACGCTACGGCCATCTGGTGATAGATGCCGAGGAGCATACCGAGCGCGGGCTGCAGGCGGCCGGCGAGCGGGCGCGTATCCATCGCGTCTCGACCGTGCTTAACCTGGAAGGGCTCGATGCCGAGAACCAGATGCGGCGGGCCGCCGCCTTTCTCGGCGGGCTGTTCGAGGTCGCGCGCGACCACTGGTACCCGATGCTGGTGGTGGTCGACGAAGCTCAGCTTTTCGCGCCGGCGGTGGCCGGCGAGGTGTCGGACGAGGCGCGCAAGCTTTCGCTCGGCGCCATGACCAACCTGATGTGCCGGGGCCGCAAGCGGGGGCTGGCTGGCATCATCGCCACGCAGCGGCTGGCCAAGCTCGCCAAGAACGTCGCGGCGGAAGCCTCCAACTTCCTCATGGGCCGCACCTTCCTCGATATCGACATGGCGCGCGCCGCCGATCTCCTGGGCATGGAGCGGCGGCAGGCGGAAGCCTTTCGCGATCTGGAGCGCGGGCAGTTCATGGCGCTGGGGCCGGCGTTGTCGCGGCGGCCGCTCGGCCTGCGCATCGGCCCGACCGACACCAGCCCGCGCAACGGCACGCCCAGGCTGATGCCGCTGCCGGAGGCGGGGCTTGAGGATGCCCGCGCCATCATCCTGGCCGCCCCGCCGCCGGAGACGATGCGCGCGCCACGCCGGGTGGCGTCGCCGGACCTGCTGGAGCAACTGATGGCGGCGAAATCGGCGCCGCGCGACATCCGCCCCGAACCGGCGGAGCCGCAAATCAGCGCCGAGGATCTGGCGGAGCGGCGCGAGCGCGTGGACCGGGTGCTGCGCGCTATTCTTGCACAACCTGACGCAGGCTTCCGCGTGATCGGCGTGCTCTACCAGGAGTTCGTCGTACGCTGCCGCATCGAGGGTCTCGCCTCGGTCGTGCCTGATCTGCCCGCATTCCGCCGCATGTTGACGCGCGCCCGTGCCGGGCTGGGGTCTGAAACTAGCGAGGACGATGTGTGGCGCGACGTCTCGGTGCGCGCCTCTCTGCTGCCGGAGGACATGCAGGGCGTGTTCATGATGATCGCGCGCGCGGCGAAGGAGGGCTGGCCGTGCCCGAGCGATGGCGCGATCGCCCGCGCCTATGGCTCGCACTCCATGCGCCGGGCCCGGCGGCTGCTCACCTATATCGAGGAGCAGGGTCTCATCGTCTGCCAGTTCGACGGCGCCGGCCGGCGCACGGTGACGCTGGTCGAACTCGCCTGGGCAACGGCGCCGGGCGACCCCAACGCCGAGGAAGCGGAGCAGGGGAGCCTGGCGCTGTAAGAGGGCTATGAAGTTTTCAACCTCGGGCCGTCATGCAGGCATCCTGGCAAAACCGGCCGGTCGCTCATCTGTTTCCGGTGAGAGTCAGCCGTGCGAGGACGCTTTACTGGATGGTGATGACGCCCTCGATGGCTCGCCATTCCGATGGGGTGATCAGCCGGTGATGGGCGACGCGGACGGAGTGAAGCGGTCCCTCGAGTTCGCGCTCCCAATAGGAGAGGAACCCCTTGAGTTCGGGGAACTCCGGCGCCAGGTCGTAGTCCTGCCAGACATAAAGCTGCAGCAGGCTCGGATGGTCGGGCAGATGATAATGAATCTGAGCCGTGGTCAGGCCATAGCCTTCCATCTGGAGGCGGAACTCCTTGCTGACATTTTCAACCATTCATGTCTCCTTTCGGCGGCCGTCTTCAACCAACTCCCTGAGCGGGCGAGCGGTTCCGGCGCCCGCGATTGCGCCGGCCGCGGATATTTTGTTGGACCGCGGCGGAAGTTCAAGCGGCAGCTCCCGGCGCGAGGCAGAATAACCACGCGATAACAGCCGGTTGGCACTCTCTCAGGGTGAGTGCTAAAATTTTTTGGCCGACCTCTTGAAACCCAAAAATGGCAAGACTAGCTCGATATGCGCGCGCGATGCCTGACAAAGGGTCGCCGCACCCCGCACCGGTCCAATTGCCGGTCCGGTGCGGAGGAACCTCAAACCTGTTTGTCCCAAGAGGAGAACGACATGGCGTTCCGTCCATTGCATGACCGTATCCTGGTCCGCCGCATCGAGGCCGAGGAAAAGACCTCTGGCGGCATCATCATTCCCGATACCGCCAAGGAGAAACCGCAGGAAGGCGAAGTCATCGCCGTCGGTCCCGGCGCGCGTGACGACAGCGGCAAGCTGACCGAACTGGATGTCAGGGTCGGTGACCGTATCCTGTTCGGCAAATGGTCCGGCACCGAGATCAAGCTCAATGGCGAGGACCTGCTCATCATGAAGGAAAGCGACGTGATGGGCGTGATCGAACAGACCGCGCAAGTGAAGAAGGCCGCCTGACGGGTTCTTCGAAAATCCACCAGTCAACGAATGCTGCCTAAATAGAGGAGTGATCCAATGGCTGCCAAAGAGGTAAAATTCCATACCGAAGCGCGCGAGAAGATGTTGCGCGGCGTCGATATCCTGGCCAATGCGGTGAAGGTGACGCTCGGGCCCAAGGGGCGCAATGTCGTCATCGACAAATCGTTCGGCGCGCCGCGCATTACCAAGGACGGCGTCACCGTCGCCAAGGAAATCGAGCTCGAGGACAAATTCGAGAACATGGGCGCGCAGATGGTGCGCGAAGTCGCCTCCAAGACCAGTGACATTGCCGGCGACGGCACCACGACCGCGACCGTTCTGGCTCAGGCGATCGTCAAGGAAGGCGCCAAGGCCGTTGCCTCGGGCATGAACCCGATGGACCTGAAGCGCGGCATCGACAAGGCGGTGGAGGCTGTCGTGGCCGAGTTGAAGGCCAACGCCCGCAAGGTGACCCACAACGACGAGATCGCACAGGTCGGCACCATCTCCGCCAATGGCGACGCCGAGATCGGCCGCTTCCTCGCCGAGGCGATGGAGAAGGTCGGCAATGAAGGTGTCATCACCGTGGAGGAAGCCAAGACCGCCGAGACCGAACTCGAAGTCGTCGAGGGCATGCAGTTCGACCGCGGCTATCTCTCGCCCTATTTCGTCACCAACCAGGACAAGATGCGCGTCGAACTCGAAGAGCCCTACGTGCTGATCCATGAAAAGAAGCTCTCCAACCTGCAGGCGTTGCTTCCGGTGCTGGAAGCGGTGGTGCAGTCGGGCAAGCCGCTGCTGATCATCGCCGAGGATGTCGAGGGCGAGGCGCTGGCGACGCTGGTCGTCAACAAGCTGCGCGGCGGCCTCAAGGTCGCGGCCGTCAAGGCGCCGGGCTTCGGCGATCGCCGCAAGGCCATGCTGGAGGATATCGCCATCCTCACCGGCGGCACGGCGATTTCGGAAGATCTCGGCATCAAGCTCGAGAATGTGACGCTGGAGATGCTGGGCCGCGCCAAGAAGGTGGTGATCGAAAAGGAAAACACCACCATTGTCGACGGTGTCGGGCGCAAGGAAGAGATCCAGAGCCGCGTCGCGCAAATCAAGGCCCAGATCGAGGAGACCACCTCGGACTATGACCGCGAGAAGCTGCAGGAGCGGCTGGCCAAGCTCGCCGGCGGTGTCGCGGTGATCCGCGTCGGCGGCTCGACCGAGGTCGAGGTCAAGGAGCGCAAGGACCGCGTCGACGATGCCCTGCACGCGACCCGCGCGGCCGTCGAAGAAGGCGTGCTGCCCGGTGGCGGCGTCGCGCTGCTTCGGGCCAGCAAGGCGCTCGATGCTGTCCAGACGGACAATGCCGACCAGAAGACCGGCGTCGAGATCGTGCGCCGCGCCATCGAGACGCCCGTTCGCCAGATTGCCGAAAATGCTGGCGCGGAAGGCTCGATCATCGTCGGCAAGCTGCGCGAGAAGAGCGAATTCGGCTGGGGCTGGAACGCCCAGACCAATGAGTTCGGCGATCTCTATGGCCAGGGTGTGATCGATCCGGCCAAGGTGGTGCGCACGGCGTTGCAGGATGCCGCGTCGGTCGCCGGCCTTCTGGTGACCACCGAGGCGATGGTGGCCGAGAAGCCGAAGAAGGAAGCCGCCGCTCCGGCGATGCCCGCCGGCGCCGGGATGGACTTCTGAGGTCCCGGTCAGTCCGCCCGCTCCCCTCGAGGGAGCGGGCATCAGTTGAGGGAGAGAGACATGGATGCAATGGCTGGCCTTGGGCCCGTGCCCGCGCCGACATATCAGGCAAAGGAGTTCCTGGCCTATGAAACCGAATGCCGCAGCGTGCTGAAGCCGCTGCTGGCGGGACTGCTCGACATGGCCGAAGCCGCCGGCTGGAAGCGGCGCACCGCTGCCGCGACCCTGATGTTCCTGGCGGCGAAACAGGTGTCGGAGGAGTCCGAGACATCGGCTAGCGGCTGAACGCCAAAGGGCGGCCAATCACCCTGTCCGCGGCGGGCGCTTTCCGGTATTCGGTCCGCCGCAGGGCCTGCACAATCGAAAGGAGCCACAAGCCATGAATCGCGGGCAGTTTGAAGAACCGGTCACCCTTCTGGTCGGAATGGGCTTTCCGAGGAAGATCGAAAGCGTGATGGAAGCCTACGTGCTGTTGCAGGACTGGCCCGCCGTCAGCCGCAACGGCGCCCATGCCATCGCTCTCAATGCCTGCAAGGCGGGCATCGCCGGTGAGATCGACCCGGAGACGGTGCGGGCGACGCTGGTCACCTTCGCACGCCGCAACGACATATTGCTGCCGGATGCGGTTTCGCCGGCCGCCGCGATGGGCAATGAGATGCATGCGGGGTGAGGCGGCAGGTCCGTCCGATGTGCGGCGATCGGTTCCCGGCTTCGCGGGCGCCGGGAACCAAGCGACGGCCACGCAGGTTGATCAGCGTTGGGTTCCCCGAGGCGAGGCGACGTCATGAGCATCCTGCAAAGCATCAAGAAAGCAGCCGAACAGGTGACCGGTGCCGCAAGACCGGACCGGCAACATGCGGCCGATCTTGTCAGGCCACGAAAATCGAACGAGTTCAGGTTTGGGGATGATGGCCTGGTGCCCAACCATCCGTCCTGGCCGCTGGTGGTTTATCGCGGTGCCGTCACGCTACCGGAGGACTTCGATCCCGCGGCCGTCATGGAGGAGCTTTTCTCGGCCAATGGCTGGGGGGAAAGCTGGCGCAACGGCATCTACGACTATGTCCACTACCATTCGCGCATCCACGAAGTGCTGGGCGTGGCGCGCGGTACGGCGAAAGTCCGGTTCGGCGGCAAGAAGGGACGAACGCTGGCGCTGAAGGCCGGCGATGTCGCGGTTCTGCCAGCCGGCACCGGGCATCAGCGCATCTCCGCCTCAGACGACTTTCTCGTGGTTGGCGCCTATCCGCCATCCGGCACCTATGACGAATGCACGACCGCCGCCGAGCACGCCAAGGCAGTGGCGATGATCCCCAGGGTCGGCCGGCCGCGCAAGGACCCGGTCTACGGAAGCAAAGGCCCGCTGCTGGCGGCGTGGAAGAAAGACTGAATTCGCAGAAGCCCAGGAGAGCAAAACTCATTGGCGCAAGCCCTGCCTCGGCACGAGCGCCCGAGCAGATCGACGCAACAGCATCACATCGGTGGAACGCTCTCGGCTGTTGGAGGTCGGTAGGCGTCGATTGCTTCATTGGACTGATAAACGGAGAGCGCCCGGTTAACGCCGGGCGGGTTCTTTTTCAGTCCAGGCTTCTCCGGGTTGACCACGGCGTGCGGAAAACATGTCCGGCAGCCAGGCGCAAATATTGGGAGCAAAGCATGGATACAGCAGGTGGTGAAGAGATTGCGCCTGCCTCGAAAGGCGGAAGACGCCGGATTATATGGTCTATATTCCGTAGGTCAGGGCAACATAGATCACAGGGATAAGGGCCAGGCAGATCGCCATTCCCACGACAACCGCAATGGCCAAGCGCTCGGTTCGCCTGACAAGATCGGCAATATTGGCGTCGTCACTCAAAGAGACGTGCGGGACCGGAGGCATTTCGGGAACCTGAGCATCATTGTCATTTGCGGGGTGATTGTCGTCGCGGGTAATCGGTCTCTGGGTTGATATCACTGCTTGCCTCGCTCTCAAAATATCCGGCAGTCCAGCTCCATCCGTGAGGGTGGGCGACCGGCAATCGTAACGTGTGGGCAAGACGTTGGGTTGCGCCATAAGACTTCAGTCGGATCATTTCCTGGACCTAAGCCTTGCCGGGGAACGCAATGCAGCGGAAGTCGTTGCTCATCGGTGACAACTCAAGAATAGGAGAGGAGAAAGCCATGGCTGGCGGCCCAACTGTTGTTAATTCTGGAGGTGGCGGCGGCACTGCGGTCGCTATTGTTCTTGCAATCATCGCCATCGTGGTCCTGCTGATATTTACCGGTGTCATCAATATCCATGGCGGTGGAAAGGACATCAACGTGAAGGTTGAAGCGCCAAAGCTGGAAGCCCCGGCCACTTCAGCGCCGGCGAAGCCCGCAGCACCGGCCAATGGCGGCTGATGTGGCGGCAGTAGAGGCCAGAATAGTTCTGGCATTCGCTTCTCAATTCACAACAAAGAAGGACTTGTCATGAAAAGATATCTTGCCGGCGCAGTCGCCGCAGTCGCATTTGTGGGTGGAATTGGCGCTTCCTACGCGGGAGACGTCGTAGTTCTCAAGCCTGAGCAGCAGACGGTCGTTCGCGAATACATCCACAAACAAAAGCTCGCATCGGTCAGCCTGCTCGGTGTCGAACTCAACGTCGGCTCCGCTCTCCCCGACACTGTCGAGCTTCACACAATCGACGTCCCCGACGTCAGGTACAAATATACCGTCGTCGGAGATCATGCGGTCCTGGTGGACCCCGATACACGCAGAGTCGTGCAGATCATCGAGTGATGCCGGTAGTTAGCCCCTCATCGGCAGGGGACGGCCCGCCGTCGCCGCAAATGGCACGGCGGGTTTACTGTTGGGGAGCCACTTCATCCCTATGAATATCGCGGGGGGCTGCGTGTCACCCGCCCAGGTCTGCGGGCAACGCGAGGCGTCATGCCTTGCTTTTGGTCAGGCGCTCGAGCGCATCGACGATCAGGTCGCAGAATTTCGGATGGTCGAGCTTCATCGCCACGGTATGGCGGAAGTCGACCTGCTCGCTTGCCGTGCCGCCGAAATGGTGCATGCCGCCCATCTTCTCGAAATTGCAGACCGTCATGCCCTTGGTCCACCGGCCGGCAATCTCGACGCGGATATCGGCCTTCTCGGTGGTGAAGACGGTCGGGTCGATCATGGCCGCGACGCAGCATGCATCATGGATGGCGGGATACTCGATCTGCAGGAGGCCTCCATGCGTGGTCGCTATGAACTCCCAGATATCGAGGATGAACCTGGCAATCGGGCCGCCGACCGCGCGCACCCTGTTTTGCAGGTCCGGAGTGGCCAGCGCCTGGTGCGTGAGGTCGAGCCCGACCATGGTGACGTCCCAATCGGCGCGGAACACGACGTCGGCGGCCTCCGCGTCGGCATAGACGTTGAACTCCGCCGCCGGCGTGATGTTGCCGCGTGTGTAGGCTCCGCCCATCGCGACGACGCCCTTCACCCGCCCGATGATGCGCGGTTCCTTGCGGATGGCGAGCGCGATGTTGGTGTAGGGACCGACCGGCACGAGCGTGATGGTTTTCGGCTCGTGCGCCATGACGGTGTCGATGATGAAGTCGACGGCATGCCGCTTGTCGAGTTCGAACGAGGCGGGCGGCAGGACGGGGCCGTCGAGCCCAGTATCGCCATGGATTTCGACGGCCAGCACCTGGTCGCCGATGAGCGGGCCGGGTGAGCCCTTCGCCACCGGCACTTTGATGCCGTAGGCGGTGCATACGGCAAGAGCATTAAGCGTGGTGTTCTCGACATTGTGGTTTCCCGAAACCGTGGTGATGCCGAGAAGGTCGATATTCGGGTTCCCCGCAGCGAGCAGGATGGCGATGGCGTCGTCGTGCCCGGGATCGCAGTCCAGGATGATCTTGTCCATGATGGCATCTCCCTTGTCGCCTGCGGCGATTGTTGTCGAGCGGCCCGGATATGCCCGCTACCGCTCCTCGATAATCCGCAAATACGCCGCCGTCACGAACAGCACGATCAGCCCAAACAATATCCGCCTCGCACCTTCCGGCATTTGCAAGATGGTGAGCAGCGTGGTCAGCACGGTGAGGATCAGCGCGCCGATGATGGTGCCGGTGTAACCGCCGCGGCCGCCGAAGATCGAGGTGCCGCCGATGACGGCCGCCGCCACCGAAGGCAGCACCAGCGGCTCGGCGAGCGAGAGCGAAGGGGCCTTGATCAGGCCGATATAGAGCAGGCCGGTGATGCCGGCGAGCATGCTGGAGGAGATGTAGAGCGCTGTTATGACCTGCCAGTACTGGACGCCGGAGAGGCGGGTCGCGCGCTCATTGTCGCCGACGGCGTAGAGCAGGCGGCCGAAACCGGTGCGGGCGAGCGTGAAGACGATGAGGGCGGCCAGCGGCACGAACAGCAGCAGGGCGTTGGGAAAGCCGGAGGTGACGCCGGTGCCGAGCCAGGCGAGGAAGTCGGGGATTTTGGCGCCCGACGCGATCACCGTGCGCTGATAGACCTGCAGGCAGCCGGTGCCGATCAGGCTGGTGCCCAGCGTCATGATCAGCGGGTGGACGCGGAACACGCCGACGCCGATGCCGTTGACGAGGCCGATCAGCACCGCCGGCAGCATCGCCAGCAGGAAAACCACCGCCGGGTCCTGGTTGATGACTTGCGTCGCCATGACGAAGGCGCTCATCGTCGCCACCGTGCCGACCGAAAGGTCGATGCCGCCGGTCAGCATGGTCATGGTCTGGCAGCCGGCGAGGATCGCCAGCGGTATGGCGAATTTGATCGTGTTGGCGATCCAGCGCTCGTTGACGATGCCGGGGCGCAGGATCTGCAGGATCACCACCAGGATGACCAGCAGGATGATCAGCGGGATGAGGGGCCGGTCGGCCATGAAACGCTTCAGGCGGCGGCCGAAGGGAACGGGCGTGATCGCGGTGGTGCTCATGGCTCGGCTCCTGCTCGCGATGGGGTGGTGTTCTGCGAGGGTAGTGCCCTACGGCGCCCCCCTCTGGCCTGCCGGCCATCTCCCCCTCTAGTGGGGAGATTGGATGTCGTGACGGCTTTCGCCAATAGTCGGCGTTGCAAGAATGAGCGAGGCGCCAAAGCTGCCAATCTCCCCCCTTGAGGGGGAGATGTCCGGCAGGACAGAGGGGGGCGCCGTAGAGCGCTGCGCGTCAATTCATGTCCACTCATCATTGCCGCCCCCTCATCGTAATAAACGCGCCGAACATCACCACGGCGACCATGATCAGGCCTTCGATGATGGCGGTGACGTTGGGGTCGATGGCGAGCAAGGTGAGATCGGTGCGCACCAGGCGCAGCACGAAGACGGCGACGATGGGGCCGAGCAGGCCGCCCTTGCCGCCGCCGAGCGCTACGCCGCCCAACACGACCGCGGCGACGCTGGCGAGCAGATAGGGGCCGGGGATGGGCGCGCCGATGCCGGTGCTCATGGTCAGCGCCAGCCCGCCCATGGCCGCGAACAGGCCCGACAACGCATAGGCGATGACCCTGGTGCGGGCGACCGGCACGCCGCTGCGGAACGCCGCCAGTTCGCTCGATCCGATGGCGTAGATGGACAGGCCGAGGCGGGAACGCCGCAGCGGTATCCAGATCACGCAGAGGCAGACGACCAGCACCGGCAGCGCCTTGGGCAGCCAGGCGTCGATGGTATCGGGCAGGCCCGGTATCGGCATGGTGCCCGAGATCAGCGCCTTCAGCCATTCGGCGGCCGCGCCGCCCGGCGCGCCGAGCACCAGAAGGGCAGCGCCCTGCAGCAGGAACAGCATGGCCAGCGTCACCACGATGTCGGGCACACGGGTGACGACGATGAGCAGCCCGTTGAGCGCGCCCAGCACAAAACCCATGGCGAGCACGAAAGGCACCACGAACAGGGCGTATTCCTCCGAGGCGCCGTTCATCATCGAGGCGGCGGTGACGCTGGTCAGCGCCATCATGGCGGCGACCGAGAGGTCGATGCCGCCGGCGATGACGACAACGGTCTGCGCGGCGACGGCAAAGGCGTAGGGTAGCACGGCCCGCGCCAGCGAGCCGAAATCGCCGCTGCCATAGCCGGGCTGGATCAGTTTTGTCGCGATGAACAGAACGATCAGCAGGGCAAACAGGCCTGTTACCCAGCCCTGGCGACGCAGGAAATGGCTCATGGCGTCGCCCCCGGCGCATCGGAGGTGTTGGCGGTGGGATCGGCCAAAATGCCGATATCGGCCTTGGCGCCGCGCGGCAGGCCGTAGGCGGCGCGCATCAGTGCCGGTTCATCCGCTTCCTCGACAGGGAAGACATCGACGAGGCGGCCGCCGAAGATGACGATGACGCGGTCGCAGACGCGCTGCACCTCTTCGAGTTCGGAGGTGTAGAACAGCACCGACTTGCCATTGCCGGCGAGCTCGCGCAGCAGTTTATAGATCTCCTGCTTGGTGCCGACATCGATGCCGCGTGTCGGGTCGAAGCACAGGATGGTGCGGGCATCCGCCGCGATCCAGCGGGCGATGGTCACCTTCTGCTGGTTGCCGCCGGAGAGGCGTTGCACCTCGCCCTGAGCGCGAGTATCGATCTGCAGGCGCTGGATGGCGCTCGCCACCGTGGCGCGCTCCTTGTGCATGGCAATAGGTCCCCAGTTGCGCAGGGCGGCGCTGAAGGGGAGCGCAATGTTCTCGCGCACCGAGCGCTGCATGGCGAGCGCCTCGGACCGATCGCCCGGTACATAGGCGATCCCCGATCGGATGGCGTCGATCGGGTGGGCGAATTTCACTGGGCTGCCGTCGACCTCGATCGTGCCGCCCGATGGCTTGATCGAGCCGGCAAGGGCGGCGAACAGCTCGTCCTGGCCCTGGCCTTCCAGCGCCACCACGCCGGCGACCTCGCCATCCCCGAGGTCGAAGGAGACGTCGCTGAGCTTGGTGCCGGCGCGCAGGTTGCGTACGGCGATGCGCGGGCGGGCAGGGGGGCGGGCCTTCTCGCTGGCGCTGCGGCCGGCGACATGGGTCTTGACGATGCGGCTGCCGAGCATCAGCTCGACAATCTTTTCTTCCACGCCCGGTTCAATGTCGACGACGCCGACGGTTGCGCCGTCGCGCAGCACCGTGGCGCGGTCGCATAGTGCGGCGATTTCGACGAAGCGGTGCGAAATGAAGATCACGGCGCGGCCGGCGTCGCCCTGGCGGCGCACCACCTCCAGCACTTTTTCGGCAAGGTTGGCGGGCAGTGCCGCCGTCATCTCGTCGAGCAGCAGCACGTCGGGCTCGACGGCCAGCGCACGGGCAAGGTCGAGCACGCGCAGTACGGCCAGCGGAATGTCACGCGCGGTGTCGCGCAGGTCGAGGTCAGGAATGCCGAGCTCGCGCACCCAGGCGCGGAACGGCTCGACCGGCGTGCCGGTCAGCCGCAGATTGGACAGCACGTCGAGATCGGGGATCAGCGACGGCTCCTGGTAGACAGGCAAAAGCCCGGCGCGCCGCGCGGCGGCGGGCGAGCGTATGTCGCGCGCCTCGCCACGGATCAGGATGCGGCCCGCATTGGCTGATATGGCGCCGGTCAGGATCTTCACCAGCGTCGACTTGCCGGCGCCATTGGCTCCCATCAAGGCGTGCACCTCGCCCGGCAGGACGGAGAGCGACGCGTTACGCAAGGCGGCAACCGCGCCGTAATTCTTGGCGACGCCCGTGGCGTCGAGGAGGAGATTGGACAAATCGTGTGGTTCTCGGTGAAGCTGTTCAGATGTTTGAAGGAGCTCAATTGCTTTTGACAGGTTGGCACTCTACGAGCCCCCCCTCTGTCCTGCCGGACAGAGGGGGGGCGACGTAGAAGGCCGACCTTCGCATGACGAGGAGGCGACCCGCCGTCCTCGTCACGTAATTCAAACCGCTGCTTACTCCCCCGGGCCCTTGCAGGCGACGATCTGGTCCTTGGTGTAAGTCGTCCAGTCCGGGATCGAGATCGAGACCGGCCATTCCGGGCTGAGCGACGGGTCGGCGGCGGCCTTCAGCTTGGCCTTGCCTTCGTCGGTGGCGTTGTCCCACAGCTGCGGGTCGACCAGCACGGTCTGCTGGGCTGGCTTCTTGCCGTCGAGGATCTGCAGGGCGAGCGTTACACCCGCACCGCCGATCGAGCCGGGGTTGGTGACGGCAGCGCCGACGAGGCCCTTGACCGAGCTCAGCTGGCCGACGAAGCCGGCATTGTCGGCGCCGACGACGGGCACCAGCGGCGCCTGCGATTCGACCAGCGCGTCGACGATGACGTTGTCGATGCCGGAGGTCCAGACGCCGTTGAACGGCGTGCCGGTCGCGAGGAACGACAGCATCTGCTGCTTGGCCTGGTCCTGCTGCCAGCCGGTGAAGACTTCCTGCGCGACCTTCACGTCGGGGAATTCGGCCAGCGCCTTCTTGAAGCCTTTGTCGCGATCGCTATCGGCGGACGCACCGGCTGCGCCGCGCATGTAAAACACCTCGCCCTTGCCGCCCATCTGGCCGAACAGCCATTTGGCGCCGAGATAGGCATATTGTTCCTGGTTGTTGGAAATGATGTAGGCCGACGGTTCGGTGACCGCCTGGTCGACGGCGACGACGACGATGCCGGCCTTGGTGGCTTCTTCCAGGCCGGCCTTGATGCCGGCCGGATCGGCGGGGTTGACGACGATGGCGTCGACCTTGGCGCTGATCAGGTTGCGGATGTCCTCGAGCTGGCCGGCGGCATCGGTGTTGCGGTGGGCGATGTTGAGCTTGGTCACTTCGCCGGAGGCGAGCGCCTGCGCCTTCATGGCGCACACCATCTCTTCGCGCCAGCCATTGCCCTGCACGGTGTTGGAAATGCCGATCGTGTATTTGCCGGCGGCGGACGACACACCCACCGAGGCCAGCAGGGCCGCGCTGGCAAGCAGCGGGACGATGGTCAGATATTTCTTCATTTCAGTCTTCCTCCACATTTGTTTTTCAGTTCAGTTTTAATCCGTTAAGCCGCGCCACTCACAAACAGAGTCAAGTGGCCCGCTATGCCCGTCACTTGACAAAGGGACGCAGCACGTCGCGGGCGAGCAGAAAGCCCCGCTGGACCTGATCGTCGCTGCCTTCAAATCGCCTGTCCTCGTGTTCGATGATGACCGATCCGTCATAGCCGGCGCGATAGAGGCCGGAGAAGAAGCCGCTCCAGTCGACATCGCCCAGCCCCGGCATGCGCGGCACCTGCCAGCCTATGCCGGCTGACAAAATTCCGCGCTCGTACAAACCATCATGATCAATCATCAGGTCCTTGGCGTGGACATGCAGCATGTAGGCGCCGAATTCCCTGATGAAGCGGGCTTGGTCGATCATCTGCCAGACCAGGTGTGACGGATCGAAATTCATGCCGACATCGCCGCCCCAGCTCTCCAGGATGCGGCGCCAGACCTGCGGCGAGTAGGCGATGTTGTGCCCGCCCGGCCATTCGTCATAGCTGAAGATCATCGGGCAGTTCTCGAAGGCGAGTTTTACCCCGTGGTCGCGCGCATGGGCGACGATTTCAGGCCAGACTTTCAGCGCGTCCTGCCAGTTGACGTCGACGGTCTTGGACGCATCGCCGCCGCAGAAGGTGTTGACCACTGAGACACCCATGTTTGCGGCCAGCACGATGACCTTTTTGAGGTGGCCGATGACCGCCTCGCGGTGCGCGGTATCGGGATGCAGCGGGTTGGGATAATAGCCGAGGCCGGAGATGGACATGTTCTTTTCCGCCAGCGCGGCGGCAATCTCTTTTGCCTGCGAGGCCGACGTGCCGGCAGCGTCGATGTGGCTGGTGCCGGCATAGCGGCGGGTCGCGCCGGAGGTTTTCGGCCAGCAGGCGATTTCCAAGGCCTCGAAGCCGACGGAGCTTGCCCAGCCGGCGACCTCGCCAAGCGGCGTCTCCGCGAACGGTGCGGTGAGCAGTCCAAGTTTCATCATGCCTCCCCTGACCGCGAACCCGCGATCGATGCCTATAATGCCGATTGTTTGGATCGCTTCAACCTCGCGACCTCGTCTTGTTCGAGACTGTGACGGACTGCCGCCATCGGATCGTCCGACATCAGTTCGCCAAGCGCCGAAGCCGCGGCCTGCCGGAACGTCTCGTTTGCGGCAAGGTCGGGATCGAAAATCGTGTCGATGGCCAGGATGGCGGAAGCCAGAGCCGGCGCATCGTTGCCCGTCGCGTCGGCTATTGCCGCGACCTTGCCGGCATAGGGATCCGACACCGGCCAGCGTTTGCCGAAGCGGGCCGAGGCCAGGATCAGATAGGCCATCCAGCCGGCGACCGGCACCGACAAAAAGCCGATGCTGGCCCCCTGGTTCAGCCGGTCGCGGATCGGGTTGAGCAGGCGCTGGATGATCTTCTGCGAGCCATCGGTGGCGATCTGGTGGTTGCGGTGGCGGATGGCGGTGTTGCGCAAGCGGCCGAGGCTCTGGTCGACATAATCCAGCGGCTCCATGCCAGGCACTGGCATCAGCGTCGGCAGCGTTTCCTCGACCAGCATGCGCCTGACGAAGACCGACAGCAGCGGGTCGGCGATGGTATCGAATGTGTGTTCCAGCCCTGCCAGTACGCCGAGCGTGGCGAGCGTCGTCTGCGCACCGTTCAGCACCCGCATCTTGAGATGCTCGAAGGGCGTGACATCGTCGACGAAAGTCGCGCCTGCCAGGTCCCAGCGGGGCACGCGGCCGGCGAACTTTTTCTCGATCACCCATTGCCGGAACGGTTCGCCGACGGCGACGGCGGCATCGCGGTAGCCGAACCACTGTTCGACGCTATCGAGGTCGTGCTGCGTCACCGCCGGCGCTATGCGGTCGACCATGGCTGAAGGGAAGGTGGCGTTGGCGGCGACCCAGTCGGTCAGACCATTGCCGCGCCGCTCGGCAAAGCTCCGCACCACATTTTCCAGGATGACGCCGTTGGTCGGAATGTTGTCGCAGGAGAGCAGTGTCAGCTTCCGGCCATGCGTGGCCCGGCGCATCTCCAGCGCCCGTGTGAGGATGCCGGGCACGCTGCGCGGTGTGTCCGGGTTGGCGAGGTCATGGACGATGTCGGGATGGCCGAGGTCGAGTTCACCGCTCGACGGGATGTGGCAATAGCCTTTTTCCGTCACCGTCATCGTCACCAGTTCGATGTCGGGCGAGGCGAGCGCGGTGAGCGCCGGTGCGGCGCTGTCCTGGCTGTCGATCACCTTCACGATGCTGCCGATGATACGCGCCTCGACATGGTCGTTCTCGCGTATCAGCCTGGTGTAGAGGCCGCGTTGCCGGCCGAGCGTGTCGGCGAGGGTGGGCGGGCGGATGTTGATGCCGACAATGCCCCAGCGGTCGAATTGCAACGACAAGAGGTCGTCGGTGTATTCGGCTTGATGGCAGCGGTGGAAGGCGCCGACGCCAAGATGCGCCATGCCGGGTGACAGCGACGCCCGGTCATAGGCCGGTGTCTGGACAATGGCCGGAAGCCGGCCAAGCAAGGCCGGTCCGAGCGTTTCCAGCGATGCCGAAGCGGCGTTCACCGGTTCGCCCCGATCACCGACTGCTCCTGGTCGATCACCGCACCGGTCATCGGCCCGGCCGCGTCGGAAAGCAGGAATACGGCGAGGTTGGCGATATCGTCCGGCTTGAGTAGCCGGCCAAAGGGCTGCGCGGCATTGGCGGCGTCGAGCCAGCCCGGGCCGTTGCCCAGCGTCTCGGCCTGCATGATGCGTTCGGCCGGGGTGTCGGTCCAGCCGACATTGATGCCGTTGACGCGGATGCGGTCGAAGCGGTGGGCGTTGGCGGCATTCTTAGTCAGCGTCGCCAGCGCGCCCTTGGTGGCGGAATAGACGGCAAGCTCCGGCGAGCCGCAATGGGCGTTGATCGACAGGATGTTGACGATCGCCCCGCTTTGGCCGCGCTTCTTCATGTCGCCGATCGCCGCCTGCATCAGGAAGAAGGGTGCGCGCGCATTGACCGCGAACAGCGCCGCCCAGTCGTCCAACGACGCGTCGAGAAAGGAGGCGCGGTCGGTCAGACCGGCGGCGTTGACCAGGCCGTCGATGCGGCCGAAGTGGTCGATGCAGGCCTGCGCCAGAGCGGCGGGGGTTGCCGGATCCTCCAGGTCGGCGGCGACGAAGAGCGTCGGCGTACCCAATCGCGAAAGCTCCGCCGCCACGGCATTGCCGCGCTTGCTGTCGCGCCCCGTGATCAGCAGGCCAGCAGCGCCGGAACGCGCCAGCGTCTCGGCAATGGCGCGGCCGATGCCTTGCGTCGACCCGGTGACCAATATCACCTTGCCGTCGAGCCTGGTCTCCATTCCTCCTCCCGGAACAAAGTTTCTATTTTTTGAAATATGGAACGATAATTCCCGCTAGTCAATTGTGCCAGCAGCGCCTCATGTGCCGCGGCGCGCGGCGACGCCTTGGACCAGCGCCATGCCGACCGCCAGCGATGCCGCCAGCGAGCGGAAACCGGCGAAGTCGGATTCCACCACCTCCAGCCAGCTGTCCGAGAGCCGGATCAGCGGCGAGAAGGTGCTGTCGGTGATGGTGACGATGCGGGCGCCGCGTTCGTGCGCCACCGCGACGAGGTCGGGCGTGATCGAATTGTAGGGGCTGAAGGACACCGCCAGCACCGCATCCTGCCTGCCGATGCAGCCGACCTGGTCGAGCGCGGTGGAGCCGACATTGTCGACCAGCACATTGCGTACGCCTTGCTGCGAAAGCGTCAACGACAGGTAGGTGGTGACGGAGAAGGCGCGCTTGGAGCCGATGACGTAGATCAGGTCCGCTTGTGCCAGCGTTCCCACCATCTTCTCGAAGCTTTCGACATCGAAGCCGCTTTCGATGCGGCCGAGCGAGGCCTGCGAGGCGGCGACCATGCCGTGCAGGAAATGCAGGGCAGCGTTTGGCTCGGTCTCGGCGCGCTGCTCGCCGCGTCCTTCCGGCCAGGATCCCTTGATGTGGTCCTTGAACAGACCCTGGAAATCGGAAAAGCCGGAATAACCGAAGATCTGGGCAAAGCGCACCAGCGTCGAGGGCTGCACGCCGGCCTGCGCCGCCACCTGGGCGATGGTGCCGAACGCCACCTCGCTCGGATGCTGCCACAGGAAGATCGCCACCTGGCGCAGGCGCTTGGGAAAATGCACCGTGCCGGAAGACAGCACGGCGCGCAGCTCCTCATAGTTTCGCGGCTGTATATAGCCAAGCGCCGCCAGGGAACGCCCGCGCTTGCGCGTCGCGGCCTCCTCGGCACTCGATCGTCCGGATGGTTTTCTCGCCCCGCTCATGAATTCAGGCTAGCGCGATACGATCGTTTTACAATATGGAAATTGGAAATCCTGTTCGAAGCGATGTCTTGGAGAGGGATGTAAACGGTTCAAAGTGGGCGCTCTACGAGGCCCCCTCTGTCCTGCCGGACATCTCCCCCTCAAGGGGGGAGATCGGACGTCGCCTATGCTTTCGCCAACCATGAGCGTTGCAGGAAGGGCGCCGCGATCAACGCTGCAAATCTCCCCCGATGAGGGCCCGTTGCGCAATATTGCGGGAGGCTTGTTGTGAGGATTGAGGGCGGCCATTTTCGTTGCTTTGGAGGCTT
>NZ_VFUI01000035.1:0-33210 GCF_006440535.1 Mesorhizobium sp. B2-5-13
CCGCTGATCCTGATCAGCCACAACATGCGTCAGGTGTTCGACCTTTGCGACCGCATCGTGGTGTTCCGGCGCGGCCGTATCGTCGCCAATCTGCGCAAGGAGAATACCGATGGGCAGGACATCGTATCGTACATCACCGGCGCCAAGACCGGCGAGGCGGAACTCGCGGCCTGAGGCCGGGCTCGGAGGCGACGGTCATCGCCTTCCCGTCGATCTGACTTGACCGGAAAATGATCTAGCGCCCATGACCGGCGTCCCGCTTCGAACCATCCCCAGAGGAAATTTCCATGACTGTTCGCTTCGCCCTCCTTGGTGCCGGCCGCATCGGCAAGGTCCACGCCCGCGCCGTTGGTTCCAACCCCCAGGCAAAACTGGTCGCCGTTGCCGACGCTTTCGAGAAGGCGGCGAGCGAACTGGCTGTTGCCTATGGCGCCGAGGTGCGGACCATCGACGCCATCGAAAAATCGAAAGACATTGACGCGGTCGTCATCTGCACGCCGACCGACACGCATGCCGATCTGATCGAGCGCTTCGCCAAGGCCGGCAAGGCCATCTTCTGCGAGAAGCCGATCGATCTCGACGTCAAGCGGGTCGAGGAGTGCCTGGCGGTGGTCGACAAGGCCAAGGCGACGCTGATGGTCGGCTTCAACAGGCGCTTCGACCCGCATTTCGCCGCCGTGCGCAAGGCGATCGACGACGGCGCCATCGGCACCGTCGAGATGGTCACCATCACGTCGCGCGATCCCGGCGCCCCGCCGCTCGACTACATCGCCCGCTCCGGCGGCATTTTCCGCGACATGACCATCCATGATTTCGACATGGCGCGTTTCCTGCTCGGCGAGGAGCCGGTCGCTGTCAGCGCACACGCTTCGGTGCTGGTCGACAAGAAAATCGGCGAGGCCGGCGATTTCGACTCGGTCAGCGTCATCCTTGAAACCGCATCGGGCAAGCAGGCCGTCATCTCCAATTCGCGCCGCGCCACCTATGGCTACGACCAGCGCATCGAGGTGCATGGCTCCAAGGGCATGGTGGCGGCCGAGAATCAGCGGCCGGTGTCGATCGAGCTGGCCAACGAGAAGGGCTATACGCGCCCGCCGCTGCACGATTTCTTCATGACCCGCTACCTCGACGCCTACGCCAACGAGATCGCCGCCTTCATCACCGCGGCGACTTCAGGCAAGAAGGCGGCGCCGAGTGGCGCGGACGGCCTCGTGGCGCTCAGGCTGGCCGATGCGGCGCTGAAGTCGGCGACCACGGGCAAGACCGTCCGCTTGGACAAGTAAGAACGCATCCGGACCCAACGCACAGGAGCATAGCGATGAGCGCATCCGCCGATCGCAATTCGAACACACGCGCCATCGTCACCGGCGGCGCGCAAGGCATCGGCTTTGCCGTCGCCGAAGCCCTGGCCGACGAGGGCTGCCGGGCGCTGGCGCTCATCGGCCGCTCGCAGGAAAAGGGTGACAAGGCAGTCGCCCATTTCAAGAAATCAGGCGTCGACGCCATCTTCATCAGCGCCGACGTTTCGAAGGTTGCGGACTGCAAGCGCGCGGTCGCCACCGCGCTCTCCCATTTCGGCGGCATCAACGCGCTGGTCAACGCCGCGGCCACCTCCGCGCGTGGCTCGCTGGTCGAGACATCGGAAGAGCTCTTCGACCAGATATTCGACACCAATGTGCGCGGCCCCTTCTTCCTGATGCAGGGCGTGGTGGCGCATCTCCTGGAGAAAAAGGCGCCCGGCTCGATCGTCAACGTGCTGTCGATGTCGGCGCATGCCGGCCAGTCCTTCCTCACGCCCTATTCGACCAGCAAGGGCGCACTGATGACGCTGACCAAGAACGTCGCCAACGCCTATCGCTTCAACCGCATCCGCTGCAACGCCGTGCTGCCCGGCTGGATGGACACCGAGGGCGAGGACATAGTTCAGAAGAAATGGCACGGAGCAGCCGACGACTGGCTGGAGAAGGCCGAAGCGGCGCAGCCGATGGGCCAGTTGGTCAAGCCGGACCAGCTCGCGCGGCTGATCAGCTACATGGTCAGCCCGCAATCGGGCGTCATGACCGGATCGCTGGTCGACTACGACCAGAGCGTCGCGGGATCGTCGCCGGAATAGCGACAACCGAGTAGTCCACGTCCAGAAGCAGTTCTGCCAAGCGCCGGCCCCTGTTGCCGGCGCTTCGCTATTCCAATATAGTCAAGGTAGTCAGAATGGTCACGGGGATCGAAATGCTGTCTGCTTCCAAAGAAAGCACCAACTGGACAGTCGCCGGTGCAAAAGCCCGGCTCTCGGAGGTTATCGAGCGCGCGCAGTCGTCGCCTCAGACAATCACCAGAAACGGCAAACCAAGCGTGGTTGTGGTCTCGGCCGAGGAATGGCAGCGGAAGACCGCGCGCAAGGGTACGCTTGCGGAGTTTCTGCTGGAGTCGCCGCTGCGCGGCGCCGATCTCGACCTTGAACGTCAACGCGACGAACCGCGTGATCTGCCGTTGTGAGATTGCTGCTCGACACGAATGTCCTGTCCGAGGTGACAAGGCCGTCGCCGGACGCACGCGTTTTGGATTGGCTGGACGGGCTTGATGAGGACCGCTCGTTCATCAGCGTCGTGTCGATCGCCGAGATCCGGCGCGGCGTCGCCCTCATGGATGAGGGCCGCAAACGCGAGGCGTTGGCCGAATGGCTCGCTCGGGACTTGCCGCAGCGCTTCGAGCAGAGGGTTCTTCCGGTGGACGAACTGGTTGCCTTGGCTTGGGGCGACCTGATGGGCCTTGCGAAACGTCGGGGTCGCGGTCTGTCGTCGATGGAGGGACTGATCGCAGCCACCGCGGTTGCGCAGGAGCTGACTTTGGCAACGCGCAACACCAGGGACTTCGAAGGCTTTGGAATTGAACTCTTCGATCCCTGGACCGCATGAGCCGTTCGACGTTGCATGTCGGTCCTCGAAAGCGACCAATGTCCCCTTGTTACAGGAGGACGTCTCGATGCACCCGTACTGGATCAAGATAAGTGGTCATCTCGGTGTCGGCGTCACCGCACGGTCGGAAGCCGACGCCCTGCACCTCTTCGAGCTTGCCTTCGGATCCGCCCAGAAAATCGTCAACATCGAGATCATCAAGGACATGAACGATCTCGACCAAAATCACGTCCTGCCAAATTTGGGCAGCACCAACTGGCTCCGGCGCGGCATCTGGTTCTCCCAGGGCCAGGAGCACATCGCAAACTGAGGCAATGCGTTGCCTCATCAAGCCGCGTGACAAACGCCCTCGCTTCCACTATATGAGCCGCATGATCAACCTGACCGCCACGTACTGGTACTTTAGGAGCTCGCTGGCGGCGGGAGGATTGCGCTCGATCTGAAGATTGCAGCAACAAGATCCGAACAGCCGCCAGACCTGGCGGCTTTTTTGTTTCAGCCGGCAGGTTCCCAAACATAGTTTTACGCAATTCCGGACGGAAAACCGCTACGCACTTTTCCTGGAATTGCTCTAACAGGAGCAGAAAGCCGTGTTGACCACCACAGACGACCTTCGGGTCAAGGAACTTAGACTGCTGAGCACGCCGGAAGAGGTGATGCGCGAGATACCGCGCTCACTGACGGCGACACGCACCGTTGCCGCCTCGCGCAACGCCATCCATTCCATCCTGACAGGGGCCGACGATCGACTTATTGTCATCGTCGGCCCCTGTTCCATCCACGATCCGGTCGCGGCCGTTGACTATGCCAGCCGTCTGGCGGCGCTGCGTGAGGCCCTGGCCGACCGGCTCGAGATCGTGATGCGCGTCTATTTCGAAAAGCCGCGCACGACGGTCGGCTGGAAAGGCCTGATCAACGATCCCGACCTCGACGGCAGCTTCAACATCGACAAGGGGCTGCGGATGGCGCGCAACGTGCTTTCCGCCGTCAACAATCTCGGCCTGCCGGCGGCGACCGAATTCCTCGACATGACGACGCCGCAATACATTGCCGACCTCGTCGCCTGGGGCGCCATCGGCGCGCGCACGACCGAGAGCCAGATCCATCGTGAGCTGGCCTCCGGCCTCTCCTGCCCGGTCGGCTTCAAGAACGGCACCGACGGCAATCTCAGGATCGCCGGCGAGGCGGTGAAGTCGGCCGCCCAGCCGCATCATTTCATGGCTGTGACCAAGGGCGGACGCAGCGCCATCGCGGCGACGACGGGCAACGAGGATTGCCATGTCATCCTGCGCGGCGGTGTTCAGCCCAACTATGACGCGGCAAGCGTCGAGGCCGCATCCTTGGAACTCGCCCGCATCGGCATCGCGCCCCGTCTGATGGTCGACGTCAGCCACGCCAATTCAGCCAAGAAGCCCGAGAATCAGCCGAAAGTGGCGGCCGATGTCGCGGGCCAGGTGGCGGCGGGCGACGAGCGCATCATCGGTGTCATGATCGAGAGCAATCTCGTCGCCGGCCGGCAGGATGTCGTGGCCGGCAAGCCGCTGGTCTACGGCCAGAGCATCACTGATGGCTGCATCGACTGGGCGACAACCGAGACTGTGCTGCACGGTCTTGCCGGCGCCGTCGAATGGCGCCGCTCGGCCCGCCGCGCCATGCTGGACAGCCGGCAAGGGGCAGCCTGATACGACGGTGATAGGGGCGGCGCCAACCGGAATTACGCCGCCCTCAAGCCTTCCCATGCAGTGAACACGGAGACCGCAAACAGCAGCAGCCCGGCCGCCCGGCCGGCGAATGCTGTCGCTCGCGGATTGGCGACCAACAGCTTGCGGCTGCGGCCGGCTGATATTGCGAGCCCGCCATAGATCGCGGCCTGCGTCAGCACGGTCAGCAGGCCCATGATCGTCGCCTGCATCCAGATCGGACCGTAGTGCGGTTTCAGGAACTGCGGGTAGACAGCCAGGACGAAGAGATAGGCCTTGGGATTGATCAGGCAGGTCACGAAACCTTGGCGAAACGCCTTCCATGCGGAACGGCTGCCGACTGGCCCGTCATGGCCGACGGTGATCGAGCTGCGCATCAGCGTGAGGCCGATGAATGCCATGTAGGCGGCGCCGGCAAGCAGCAGTGGCTTGAACAGGATCGGCACGAAATGCATGAGCAGGCCGACGCCGATAGCGCCGTTCAGCGTGTGCACCATGCCGCCGACCATGATGCCGCCGGTCGCCGCCAGGCCCCTGTCGCGCCCACCGGTCAGCGCATTGGCAAGCACGAACAGCATGTCCATGCCTGGAACGGCGATGATGCCGAACAGGAGAAGAAAGAAAAGCCAGAGATTTTCCGCATAGCTCATGTCAGTTGCCCGTCGCCTCCCGCCGCCGCGCCGGCAAGGAATTTGTTGATTTTCAAGCCGATGGGCGGTCCTATAGATCGAGCCAACTGACGATGGTGTGTCAGTTGTGATCGCAGCCGGTGAAAAAAATGCGCAAGGCATCGCGCCTGTTCGAGATCATTCAGATCCTGCGGCTGGCCAGCCGGCCGGTGACGGCGGCAATGATTGCGGGGCAGCTGGAAGTGACGATACGCTCGATCTACCGCGACATCGCGGCACTGCAGGCCATGCGTGTCCCGATCGAGGGCGGCCGTGGCGTCGGCTACATACTGCGCCCCGGTTTCGACCTGCCGCCGCTGATGTTCTCGATCGAGGAGATGGAGGCGATCGTGCTGTCGCTGGCGCTGCTGGAGCGCACCGGAGACGACGAACTCAAGCAGGCGGCCAAGCGCGTCAGCGCCAAGATCGCCGGCGCGGTGCCGCCGCCCTTGCGTCAGACGCTCGAGGCCAATGCGTTGCACGCCTGGGGCTTCGCCGCACCGTCCGCCGGCACGATCGACCTTGCGCTGGTGCGCCGCGCCATCCGCGACGAGGAAAAGCTCGATCTTTCCTACCGCGACGAACTCGGCCGTGCCTCCGAGCGCCTGATTCGTCCGATCGCGCTGATCTATTACGCCGAGACCGCCAACATCGTAGCCTGGTGCGAACTGCGCCAGGCAATCCGCAATTTCCGCAGCGACCGCATCGAGGATTGCCAGCCGACCGGCCTACGCTTCAAGGGCGAAGGCGATCGTTTGCGGCAGATCTGGGTCGATGGATGGGAAGTCAATGCAGCGGCCGCCGGCTAAGGCGACCAGCGCAGTGAACCCTACCTTACATCCACCCAGCGCTTCTCCTCGAACGAACGCGCCATCGCATGCACGGTGCGCTCGATCTCCAGCCCTTCGGCGAACTCGATGAGCCGGGCCGGCTTGCCGGCAAGCCGCGTCAGCAATTCATGGCATTCGATGATCTTGAGGTCGTTGAAGCCGAGGCTGTGGCCGGGCGCCGGTACGAAAAGGTCGTAGGGCCTGTGCTGCGGCGCCACCAATATGGTGCGATAGCCCTGTTCGGTCGGCCGGTCCGATGTGAGGTAGAGCTGGAATTCGTTCATCCGCTCCTGGTCGAACAGGATCGATCCCTTGGAGCCGAAGATCTGGATGGCGATGCGGCCCTTGCGGCCCCAGGCCGAGCGGTTGACCTGCAGCGTGCCGGCAACGCCGTTTTCGAGATGCATCAGCACGCTGGCGATATCGTAGGTCTCGACCGCGCGGCGCCCGCCGGCCGCCAGTTTGCGGTCGGCATAGGGCTTGGCCATGTCGCAGATGACGCTGGCGACGCGGCCGAACAGCGCCGTGACCAGCGACAGCGGATGCACGGCGAAATCGTCGAGCGCACCGTAGCCGGAAGACGCCTCGTGCTTCCAGAAGAAAAGCGCCTCGGGATCGGCCATGAAATCCTCATCCATCTCGATGCGCAGATGGTTGACCTCGCCGATGATCTTCTCGTCGAGCAGCGCGCCGATGTGACGGATGGCCGGGCTCTGGATGTAGTTGTAGCCAAGCGCCGCGACCTTGCCTGATTTCTTGGCCGCGGCTGCCATCGCCTCGGCTTCGGCAAAGCTCGGGGCCATCGGCTTTTCGCACCACAGATGCTTGCCGGCTTCGAGGACGGCGATGGCCATCTCCGGATGAAACTGGTTGGGCGTGGTGAGCGAGACGATATCGACTTCGGGATCATTGATCACGGCGCGCCAGTCGCCGGAGGCCTTGGCGAAGCCGAGCTCGCCGGCCTTGCGCCTGGCGAGATCCTCGTTGATCTCGCCGAGATGGACGAGCCTTGGCTTGGTCGCGTCCGGAAAGACCGCACCGACCGCACTCCACGCGATGGCGTGGCATTTGCCCATGAAGCCCGTGCCGATAAGACCTACGCCGACCATTTTTCGTCCTCCGCTGCCATGAATGCTGCGTGGATGAATTAGTCCATTTTCTCCAGGAATGGAATGTCTGCCTCATTTTTTATGGCGTTCTTGCGCAGGCCCGCTATGATGGGGCAGAGAGAGCTTCCAGACAGCCTGAACAGAGCGACGATGGACGAACAGGTACCTCGCGACTTCGAGACGCTGCGCGCCACCATTCTGGATCGGCGCGAGAGCTTGCCCAAGCGCATCGCCCAGATCGCCGCCTATGCGCTCGACAATCCCGACGATATCGCCTTCGGCACCGCCGCCAGCATCGCCGCTTCGGCCGGCGTGCAGCCCTCGACCCTGATCCGCTTTGCCCAGCAACTCGGTTTCGACGGTTTTACCAGCCTGCAGCAGGTGTTCCGCGAGCGGCTGCGCGAGCGCAACTCCTCCTATGACGAGCGGCTGCAAGCGCTGCGCGCCAAGGCCGAGGGCGGCGCCGGTCACCGGGCGATCTTCGACGGCTTCATCGCCGCCGCCAGCACCTCGCTCAACGATATTTCCCGCACGCTGGATGACACGCATCTTGAAGACGCGATTTCGCTGCTGGCAAAGGCGCAGACCATCTATGTCTTGGCCAAGCGGCGCTCCTATCCTGTGGCGAGTTATATCGCCTATGCGCTCGGTAAGCTGAAGATCCGCAACCAGCTGATCGAATCGGCCGCCGGCCTGAATGCCGAGATGGTCGGCTTCGCCACGCCGGCGGACGCCGTCATCGCCATCAGCTTCTCGCCCTACGCGCCGGCCACGATCGAGGAGGCGCGCGCCATTGCCGAGCAAGGGGTGCCGATCGTTGCCATCACCGACAGCTCGTTCTCGCCGCTCGCCCAGTTCGCCAGGGTCTGGTTCGAGGTTGCCGAGGCGGATTTCGCCGGCTTCCGCTCGCTGTCGGCGACAATGGCGCTGGCCATGGCGCTGACCGTCGGCGTCGGCGAGAAGCGGCGCGACGCGACTCGCAAGCGCAAGGCTTGATCGAGCATCCCATCAAGGCAATTTTAGCCCAGGGAATGCTCATTCCATATTGACTATGGATTGGAATTATTATTTCATATTGTCGGCGCCACGCTGCCGCTCGCGCGTGTTACCCAAACAATGTTGTCCATGACGACAAGACCGACGGGAGGTTCCAATGAGCGAAGCCGTGGACGCAAGACAGGCGCCGCTCGACGTCATCACCATCGGCCGCGCGTCCGTCGACCTCTATGGCCAGCAGATCGGCTCGCGGCTTGAGGACATCACCTCTTTCGCCAAGTCGGTCGGCGGCTGCCCGGCCAACATCTCGGTCGGCACGGCGCGCCTCGGGTTGCGCTCGGCACTGCTGACGCGTGTCGGCGACGAGCAGATGGGCCGCTTCATCCGCGAACAACTGAAGCGCGAAGGCGTCAATGTCGACGGGCTGAAGACCGACAAGGAGCGGCTGACCGCGCTGGTGCTGCTTTCGGTCGAGAGCGAAGGCGTTTCGCCGATGATCTTCTACCGTTCGGACTGCGCCGACATGGCGCTGGCCGAAGAGGACATCGACGAGGCGTTTATTTCCTCGGCCCGCGCGATCGTCGTCACCGGAACGCACTTTTCCCGCCCCAACAGTGACGCCGCCCAGCGCAAGGCCATCCGCATCATGAAGGCCAGGGGCGGCAAGGTGGTCTTCGACATCGACTACCGGCCGAACCTGTGGGGTCTCGCCGGCCACGCCGAGGGCTTTGAGCGTTATGTCAAATCGGACCGGGTCTCGGCTCAGTTGAAGACGGTGCTGCCCGATTGCGATCTCATCGTCGGCACCGAGGAAGAGATCATGATCGCGTCCGGCGCCGACGACTGCCTGAGCGCGCTGAAGGCGATCCGCGCCCTGTCCTCGGCCACCATCGTCTTGAAGCGCGGCGCCATGGGCTGCATCGTCTATGACGGGCCGATCAGCGACGATCTCGAGGACGGCATCGTCGGCGAGGGTTTCCCGATCGAGATCTACAACGTGCTGGGCGCCGGTGACGCCTTCATGTCGGGCTTGCTGCGTGGCTGGCTCGGCGGCGAAAGCTTCGCCACCGCGGCGACCTGGGCCAATGCGTGCGGCGCCTTCGCCGTGTCGCGGCTGCTCTGCGCGCCGGAATATCCGACCTTCGAGGAGCTGCAGTTCTTCCTCAGGAACGGCAGCAAGCATCGCGCGCTGCGCAAGGACGAGGCAATCAACCACATCCATTGGGCGACGACACGCCGGCGCGACATCCCGTCGCTGATGGCGCTTGCCTGCGATCACCGTGTGCAGCTCGAGGATGTAGCAGCCAAGACCGGCGCCGATCCGGCGCGCATACGCGACTTCAAGGTGCTGGCGGTCAAGGCAGCGGCCAAGGTCGCCGCCGGCCGCGACGGCTATGGCATGCTGATCGACGAGAAACATGGCCGCGAGGCGATGTTCGAGTTCGCCCGGCATCCCTTCGCCTGGCTTGGACGCCCGGTGGAACTGCCGGGCTCGCGGCCGCTGCGCTTCGAATTCTCCCAGGACATCGGCTCGCAACTCACCGAATGGCCGGTCGACCACTGCATCAAGTGCCTGTGCTTCTACCATCCGGACGATCCGGCGGCCTTGAAGGAAGAACAGCAGCAGAAGCTGCGCGCGCTGTTCGAGGCCGCACGCAAAGTCGGCCGGGAACTTCTGATCGAGATCATCGCCGGCAAGCATGGCAAGCTCGACGATACGACGATCCCGCGCGCGCTGGAGGAACTCTATGCGCTCGGCATCAAGCCGGACTGGTGGAAGCTCGAACCGCAGGCGTCGAGCGGCGCCTGGGCCAGGATCGAGGCGGTGATCCTGAAGCACGATCCCCGGTGCCGAGGCATCGTACTGCTTGGCCTGGAAGCGCCGCAGGACGAACTGGAAGCGGCGTTCGCCGCCACCGCCAAGGCGCCCATCGTGAAAGGCTTTGCCGTCGGCCGCACCATCTTCGTCCACGCCGCCGAACAATGGCTGGCCGGCAAGATGTCGGATGAGGAGGCTGTCGCCGACATGGCGTCGCGCTTCGAACAACTGACCGAAGCGTGGCTTGCCGCGCGCGGCCGCAAGGCGGCATAACAAGGCGCTGCATAAGGACTGCGGAGGAAAAACCGATATGACCAAGACAATCCGCCTGACGATGGCGCAGGCGCTGACCCGCTTCCTGTCCCACCAGATGACCGAGATCGACGGCAAAAAGGTGCCGATTTTTGGTGGCGTCTGGGCGATCTTCGGCCATGGCAATGTCGCCGGCATCGGCGAAGCGCTCTACCAGGTGCGCGACCGACTGCCGACCTTTCGCGCCCATAACGAACAGGCGATGGCGCATGCGGCGATCGCCTATGGCAAGGCCAATTTCCGCCGTCGCTTCATGGCCGCGACCTCTTCGATCGGCCCCGGCGCGCTGAACATGGTGACGGCGGCAGCACTTGCCCACGTAAACAGGTTGCCCGTCCTGTTTTTGCCGGGCGATGTCTTCGCCAACCGCATTCCCGACCCCGTTCTGCAGCAGGCCGAGGATTTTTCCGACGGCACGGCGACGGTCAACGACTGCTTCCGGCCGGTGTCGCGCTATTTCGACCGCATCACGCGGCCGGAACAGATCATCCCGGCGCTCAATCGCGCCATGCAGGTGCTGACCGACCCCGCCGATTGCGGCCCGGTGACGCTTTCGCTCTGCCAGGATGTACAGGCCGAGGCCTATGACTATCCCGAGAGCTTCTTTGCCGAGCGGGTCTGGCGCCAGCGGCGGCCGCGTCCGGACCGCGGCGAACTGGCGGCCGCCGTCGCGGCACTCAAGGGCGCCAGGAAGCCATTGATCATTGCCGGAGGCGGCGTTCTCTATTCGCAGGCTTCCGATGAACTGGCCAAATTCGCGCAAGGCGCGGGCATTCCGGTCTGCGAGACGCAAGGCGGCAAGTCCTCGCTGCCGGACGATCACAAGCTCAACATGGCGGCGGTTGGCGTCACCGGCACCTCGGCCGCCAACCGGCTGGCGGAAGAGGCCGATGTGGTGCTTGCCATCGGCACGCGGCTGCAGGATTTCACCACCGGCTCGTGGGCGCTGTTCAAGAATTCGGGCAAGACCATCATCGGGCTCAACGTGCAGCCTTTCGATGCCGGCAAACACCGGGCGCTGCCGCTGGTCGCCGACGCGGCCGAAGGGCTCGCCGAACTCGCCGCCGCGCTGCAAGACTGGAAGGCGCCTGAGGCCTGGACTGACAATGCGGTCACCGGCAAGGAAGCCTGGCAGGCCGATGCGGCCAAGGTGACGGCCTCGACCAATGCCGCTTTCCCCTCCGACGCGCAGGTGATCGGCGCCGTGCAGCGCGCCATGGGCTCCGGCGTGACGCTGCTGCATGCCGCAGGTGGCCTTCCCGGCGAATTGCACAAGCTCTGGCAAGCGGGCGCGCCCGGCTCCTACCATGCCGAATACGGCTTCTCGACCATGGGCTACGAAATCGCCGGCGGGCTCGGCACCAAGATGGCCAAGCCCGACGATGAGGTCGTGGTCATGATCGGCGACGGCTCCTATCTGATGCTGAATTCCGAGATCGCCACCTCGGTGATGCTTGGCCTCAAGCTCACCATCGTGCTGCTCGACAACAGGGGTTTTGGCTGCATCAACCGGCTGCAGATGGCGACCGGTGGCGCCAACTTCAACAATCTCCTGAAGGACTCGCGCCACGATATTTTGCCCGACATCGACTTTGCCGCGCATGCGGCGAGCATGGGGGCGATCGCCGAGAAGGTGCCGTCCATCGCCGAGCTGGAAAACGCGCTGCAGAAGGCCAAGAAGAACGACCGCACCACCGTGCTGGTCATCGACACCGATCCGCTGGTTTCCACCGACGCCGGCGGCCATTGGTGGGACGTGGCGGTGCCGGAAGTGTCCGCCCGCAGCCAGGTCAACGCGGCGCGCAAGGTCTATGATGAGAAACGGCAGATGCAGACCATCGGCGATTGATGTCGGCGCCAAGGCTCCTCCCTTCTCCCGTTTACGGGGAGAGGGTGCCGGCAGGCGGATGAGGGCGGCTCCAACGAACAAGAAACTGTTTTAGCACCGGAGTGACGACTTGAAAGCCAAACTGGGCATGTCCCCCATTGCATGGTGGAACGACGATCTTGCCGAACTCAGCGATGACGTGTCGCTGGAGGAATGCTTGCGCCAATCGCGCTCGGCCGGCTTTACAGGCATGGAGATGGGCCGCCGCTTCCCCAACGATCCCGCCGTCATGCTGCCGATCCTGAAGGCCGCCGACGTGACGCTCTGCGGCGGCTGGTTCTCGGGCACGCTGGTCGACGAAGAAATGGCTGCCAACAAGGACCGCATCCAGCCGATGATCGACTTGTTCAAGGCGGTTGACGCGCCTTGCATCGTCTATGGCGAGGTCGGCCGCTCGATCCAGGGCGACCGATCCAAGCCGCTCGCCACCAAGCCGAAGCTCACCAGTGATGAGATGAAAGCCTACGCGCGGCGCCTGACGGAATTCGGAGAATGGTGCGCCGAGCAAGGCATGCCGCTTTCCTATCACCATCACATGGCGGCCGTGGTCGAGACCGAGCCGGAGCTCGATGCCCTCATGCGCCATTCCGGCGAAGGCATCCCGCTGCTGCTCGATGCCGGACACCTCGCGTTTGCCGGCGGCGACGTGCTGCGCGCCATCGACAACCATCACAAGCGCATCAGCCATGTCCATGTGAAGGATGTGCGCATGGATGTGATCGACAAGCTCGACCGTACGAAGCAGTCCTTTCTCGACGCCGTGGCGCTCGGCGCCTTCACCGTGCCGGGCGACGGTTCGCTCGATTTTGGCGCCATCGTGCAGCGCTTCGCGGATCATGGCTATGAAGGCTGGTTCGTGGTCGAGGCCGAGCAGGATCCCAGGAAGAACCCGCCGCTCAAGATGGCTGAGGTCGGCTACAAGGAGCTGATGCGGGTGATGACGGATGCCGGCTACACCGTCGAGACACAAGGCTTTCCGAGTGCCTGAAGGCTGGATTCACGGTGCCGCGCGGTCTATCTGAGGCAGATTGCTGAGTTACGGATGGCGCGATGAAAGATTATGAACACCCGTTCTTCCGCCCGCTTTGGCGGCGCATCGCCGTCGTCGCGGTCTGCCTGATCTGGTCGGTGATCGAATTCGCTTCCGGCACGCCGTTCTGGGGCGTGATCGCGCTCGGTTTCGCCGGCTACGGCGCCTGGCAGTTTTTTTATCTCTATAAGCCGGCTGAAGAAAAAGAGGCCGAGCCCGAACCGAAGGAGTGACTGGTCGCGTAGGCGATTAACTTGCAGCGCCTCGGCCAATCTGAGGCGTCTGCGATGATCCTTTTGAACAACCGGTGAAATCGTCGGCCTGGACAAGCTGCAACCCGTCAAGCCACTGGAACAGGAGAGACAAAATGTCCAAACTGCTCGTCAAAGCCGACAAGGGCCATGGCCGCGTCGCGCATGTGACGCCGAAAAGCGCCGGCTGGACTTATGTCGGTTTCGACCTGCATCGGCTGAAACCAGGCGAAAGCGCCTCGGGAAAGACGGACGACCGTGAAGTCTGCCTGGTGTTCGTGACCGGCAAGGGTACCGCGACAGCCGCCGGCAAGGACCTCGGCCTGCTCGGCGAGCGCATGTCGCCTTTCGAGGGCAAGCCGTGGTCCGTCTACGTGCCGCAGGGATCGGACTGGTCGGTGACGGCCGATACCGAGCTGGAACTTGGCGTGTGCTCGGCGCCCGGCCTTGGCGGCGGCCTGCCGGTCCGGGTGATCGGACCGGACGATCTCGGCCAGGAGGTGCGGGGCAAGGGCACCAACACGCGCTACGTCACCAACATCCTGCCGGAAGGCCAGCCCGCCGACTCATTGCTGGTGGTCGAGGTCATCACGCCCGGCGGCCACACGTCGAGCTACCCGCCGCACAAGCATGACCAGGACAACCTGCCCGCTGAATCCTATCTCGAGGAGACCTACTACCACCGCCTCAACCCGCCGCAGGGCTTTGCCTTCCAGCGCGTCTATACCGACGCCGACAAGGATGGCCGGCGCGCGCTGGACGAAGCCATGGCGATCGAGGACGGCGACGTGGTGCTGGTGCCCAGGGGCTATCATCCCTGTGCCGCCTGCCACGGCTATGACCTCTATTATCTCAATGTGATGGCCGGGCCGAAGCGGACGTGGAAATTCCACAATGCGCCCGAGCACGAATGGTTGATGAAGGCCTGACCGCTCTGCGTTTCCGGCTGAACCTATTGGTCCAGCTTTGAAAAATCGTCGGCTAACGACCCTGAGGGTCGATTTGCCTTCGAAAACCCTTCAAAGCTTCGTCAATCCGTCATGGAAATCACCTATGGCAACGGTTCCAGTGCATGTCGCCCAAAAGTGCGTAGCGGTTTTGGGACGACGACATGCACCAAATGAAGACTTAAAGCGCGTCGCACCCTCACTTCAAACGCGGCGCGCTTTAACGAGGACTTCCCATGCGTTATGCCATTTATTTCACTCCCCGGCAGGACGAGCCGCTGGCGCGAATCGCCGCCAACTGGCTGGGCCGCGACCCGTTTGGTGCCGCGACCAGGCCTGTTGAGGCCGTTGCCGACTTGTCTGCGGCGGAAGTGGCCTTCCACACCGCTTCGGCGCGCCGCTATGGCTTTCATGCCACGCTGAAAGCGCCCTTCCACCTGGCTGCCACAGAGACCGAGGCTTCGCTGCGCGCGGCGCTCGACCGTTTTGCCGAAGCAACGCCTGTCGTGACGGTCCCGCGCCTTGTCGTCAGCCAGATCGACGGCTTCTTCGCGCTTGTGCCGGATGGTCCGCTGCCTCCGCTCAACCGCTTCGCCGACGACGTCGTGCGCGATTTCGACCGGTTTCGCGCTCCGTTGAGCGAGGCCGAGATCGAGCGGCGCAGTCCGGATTCGCTGAAGCCGGCCGAGTTTCGCAATCTCTGCCAATGGGGTTACCCCTATGTCTTCGACACCTTCCGCTTCCACATGACCCTGTCCGGCCGAGCCGGACCGCAGGAAAGCCCCCGGCTGCGCGCGGCGATCGACAGCCTTTTCGCCGATGTGTTGCGCCAGCCCGTGCTGGTGGATGCGCTGACATTGTTTGTCGAACCCGAACCCGGTGCGCCGTTCATGGCGCTTTCCCAGCACGGGCTCGGACGCCGTCCGGCCCGGAAAATCGCCTGAACGAACCCGACTGCAAGAACCAAGGACTACCCGCAATGACCGTCGAAACTGTCCTTTCCAACGCCCGCATCGTTCTTGCCGACGAGATCGTCGAGGGTTCACTGGTGCTGCGCGACGGCTTTATCGCCGGCATCGATGCTGGCACTGGCCGCATCGGCGAGGACATGGGCGGCGACTATATCATTCCCGGGCTGGTCGAACTCCACACCGATCATCTCGAAGGCCATTACGCGCCGCGGCCGAAAGTGCGCTGGAACCCGATCGCCGCGGTGCTTGCCCATGACGCGCAGGTCGCGACCGCCGGCATCACCACCGTGCTCGACGCGCTCCGCGTCGGCATGGACGAAGACGCCGACCTGACATTGGACGACATCCGCAAGCTGGCCGATGCGATCGAGGACAGCGTTGCGCAGGACCGTCTGCGGGCCGATCATTTCCTGCATCTTCGCTGCGAGGTTTCAGCGCCGGATTGCCTCAAGGCATTCGCCAATTTCGACGGCGACGAGCGGGTCAGGCTGGCATCGCTGATGGACCATGCGCCGGGCCAGCGCCAGTTCGTCAATCTGGAAACCTATGCCTACTACTACCAGCGCAAGCTGAAACTCTCGGATCGCGACTTCCAGAAATTCTGCGAGAAGCGGATGGACGAATCGGCACGCAACTCCGGACCGAACCGCGTCTTCATCGCCGCCGCCTGCCAGGAGCGCGGCATCGTGCTCGCCAGCCACGACGACGCCACGTCGGCCCATGTCGACGAGGCCATCGAGCAGGGCGTGCGGGTGGCCGAGTTCCCGACCACCGAGGAAGCGGCGCGGGCCTCGAAGGCCGCCGGGCTCGGCGTGCTGATGGGCGCGCCCAATGTCATGCGCGGCGCCTCGCATTCGGGCAATGTCTCGGCCCGCACCTTGGCCAGCGACGGCCTGCTCGACATCCTGTCCTCCGATTACATCCCCTTCAGCCTGATCCAGTCGGCCTTCTTCCTCGGTGACATGGTCGAAGGCATTTCGCTGCCGCAGGCCGTCGCCATGGTTTCGAAGAACCCGGCGCAGGCCGTCGGCCTTGACGACCGCGGTGTCATCGAGCAGGGACGCCGCGCCGATCTGGTGCGCGTGCGCGTCGACGATCACGTTCCGGTCGTACGCACCGTATGGCGGCAGGGACGCCGGGTGGCATGATGGTGTCGGCCTTGATCGAGCGCGAACTGTCCGCCGAAACCTTTCCGATCCGTCACGGCGTCTTTGTCGCTGTCGTGGGCCCGAGCGGTGCCGGCAAGGACACGGTGATCGGTTATGCCAAGGCGCTTTTCGCCGACGAGACGCAGTTGGAGTTCGTGCGCCGCGTCATCACCAGGCCGAGCGACGCGGCGAGTGAGGATCACGACACGCTGGCCGACGCCGCCTTCGCCGAGGCCGATGCCGACGGCGCCTTCGCCATCTCCTGGGAAGCGCATGGCCTGCGCTATGGCCTGCCTGCCGATGTCGACTGGTCCGTCTCCAATGGCCACGTCGCCGTGGCCAACGTGTCGCGCGCGATCATCCCCACCTTGCGCGAACGCTATGCCAATCTGGCAATCGTCGAGATCACCGCTTCGCCCGAGGTGCTGGCGGAACGGCTGGCGATGCGCGGCCGCGAGTCGCGCGGCGAAGTGCTGGCGCGGCTGGCGCGCAGCGCCAATGTGACCTTGTCCGGTCCGGGCGTCACATCGATCGACAATAGCGGCCCGCGCGAGGTGGCCGGCGAGCGCTTCGCCGAGCTGCTGCGCAAGGCGATGGCCTTTTCCGACATGTCGGGCCTGATCTAGAGCCGGGCCCGCTTCACCCGTTTGCTTGCGCTGCCGCCGGAACGCTTGGGGATGCTGGCCGCCTAGGGTGATTCTGGATTACGATCCGGAATTCGCCCCGGGAATCAGGGTCGAGCCAGACAGGAAGCCTTGATGCAGACATTGACACCCGTCCTCTCGACAATCACGGCGGCATTTCTCGCCTCCCTGGTCGAAGTTGTCGAAGCCTTCACCATCGTGCTTGCGGTCGGGGTGACACGCAGCTGGCGTCCGGCACTGGCGGGCGCCGCGCTGGCGCTGGCGCTGCTGGCGGCCCTCGTGCTGGCGTTCGGGCCGCTGCTGGCGCTGGTACCGGTCACGACGCTGCAGTTCGCTGTCGGGGTGCTGCTGATCCTGTTCGGCATGCGCTGGCTGCGAAAGGCCATCCTGCGCAGCGTCGGCGTCATCGCCCTGCATGACGAGGAGGCGGCCTTCGCCAAGGAAACCGCGGCGCTGCACCGGCAGGCCGACGACCGGCGCGCCGACTACCTCGCCGGACTGGCCTCCTTCAAGGCGGTGCTGCTCGAGGGCGTCGAGGTGGTGTTCATCGTCATCGCCGTCGGCGCCGCGCATGGACAGACATTTTACGCCAGCATGGGCGCGCTGGCCGCTTTCATCCTGGTGATGCTTGTCGGTCTGGCGGTTCACCGGCCGCTGGCGCGCGTGCCCGAGAATGCGCTGAAATTCGTGGTCGGCCTGATGCTGACCAGCTTTGGCATCTTCTGGACCGGCGAGGGGATCGGCGCCGACTGGCCGGGCGCCGATCTTGCCCTGCTCGCCATCTTCGCCATCGTCGCTCTGGCGTCCTTCGCCATGGTGCGTTGGTTGCGCGGCACCCGTCCGACAGCAGCCGGAGGGCTCGCCCGATGAACGTCCTTCGTCTCGTCGCCAGGGAATTCTTCGGCATGTTCGTCGATGACGGCAATCTGGCGCTGCTGGCGCTGGTCCTGGTGGCCGCCGTTACCGCGGGGGTGAAGCTGCTCGCACTGCCACCGCTGCTTGGCGGTGGGCTGCTGCTGGTCGGCTGCCTTGCCATCCTTTTGCAAAGCGTTAGCCGCGCCGCGCGCGAGGGCAGCAGGTAGTTAAGTCAAGGCCGCATGGACGGGATGACCCGGCGGTGGCCATGAAGGCACGCCAGCCCCTCGGCTCCCCGCAGCGCGGATATGCTACTTCTTCCACAGGGACAAGCACCACGCTGGCAGGCGGTTATTCCGCAGCGGCGCCGACCGCGCCCTTGCGGGCGGCATCGACCATCCGCCGCCGCGCCCGGAACACGCCCCATTGCTGGTCGACCAGCACGCCGATGAGGATGACGCCACCCATCACCGCGAAGTTGAGCGAGGAGGGAATGCCGAGCAGGTTGACCAGGTTCTGCAATTCCTGCAGCAGCACCGTGCCGAGGATGACGCCGATCAGCGAGCCCTCGCCGCCGCGCAGCGAGAAGCCGCCGAGCACGGCGGCCGCAATGGCGTAGAGCTCATAGAACTGGCCGTGGCTGGCCGGCGAGATCGAGCGCGTATACATGGCGAAATAAATCGCCGACAGCGCGGTGAGCACGCCGCAGATGACGTAAGCCGCCATGACGACGCGCCCGGTGCGAATGCCGGAATATTTCGCCGCCTCCTCGTTCTTGCCGATGGCGTAGAGATAGCGCCCGAACACCGAGCGGTGCAGCACCACCCACATGACGATGGCGATGACGATCAGCGCGAAGAAGGAGTTCGGCACGCCATACGAGCGGCCGGCGGTCAGGAATTCGAGCGTTGGGAAATTCTGGCCGAAGGCGAAGCCCGCCGTGCCGTCGGCGGTGTAGAAGCGCGCGACGCCGCGATAGATCAACAGGCCGCACAAGGTGACGACGAAGGGCTGCAGCTTGAGCCGCGTGATCAGCCAGCCATGCGCCAGCCCGATGATGGCGCCGAGCACCAGGATCAGCACGAAGGCGATCGGCCATCCCATGCCGCGTACGGCGATGAAGTCGATGAACAGCGTCCCGAGCAACGCGACGACGGAGCCAACGGACAGCTCGATGCCGCCGGTGATGATGACGAAGGCCTGCCCTATCGATAGGATACCAAACAGACCGATGAGGTTCGAGGTGTTGGCGAGATTGATCGGCAGGAGGAAGCGCGGATTGATGATGGCAACGATCGCTCCGACCACCAGGATCAGGATCAGCAGCCCAAGATCTTTCTTTGTCATCGTCGTCTCCGCTTAGCTAAAGCGCGTCGCGCGCTTCAGCTCTTTGTTTATGCATGCCGTTGCCGCAAAACCGAGGGTCACTTTTGCGCGGCATGCATTAGTTTGCCGGCTTGCCCACCGCCAGCAGCAGCACGTTTTCCTGGCTGAACTGATCCTTGTCGAGAATGCCCGAGATCTGGCCCTCATGCATGACGGCAATGCGATCGGAGACGCCGATCACCTCTTCCATGTCGCTGGAGATCATCAGCACGGCGACGCCGGCGTCCGCCAGCGCCCGCATCAGCCCGTAAATCTCCGCCTTGGCGCCGATGTCGATGCCGCGCGTCGGCTCGTCGAGGATCATCACCTTCGGGTTTATGGCGAGCCATTTGCCGAGCACGACTTTTTGCTGGTTGCCGCCCGACAGCGTACCGGTGCGCGTCTGCACCGAAGGCGCCTTGATGCCGAGATTCTTCTTTTGCTTCTCGGCGGTAGCGACTTCCGCGCTGTTGGAGACCAGCGAGCGCCTGGCATGCGCCGGCAAATTGGGGAGTGAAATATTCTGGGCGATCGACAGGTCGAGCAGGATGCCGGTCAGCTTGCGGTCTTCCGGCACGAGGAAAATGCCTTGCGCGACGGCATCGGCGGCACTCGCCAGCGCCAGCGGCTTGCCGTTGAGTTCCAGCGTGCCGCCAAGGCTGGCTTCGATGCCGAAGAACACCCGCGCCAGTTCGGTGCGGCCGGAGCCGACGAGGCCGGCAAGGCCGAGGATTTCGCCGCGCCTGACGTCGAGATCGACCGGCCGGCTGGGATAGGTGGGGGTGCGGATGGCCTTGGCCGAGAGCGCCACGGCGCCCGGCGCCCGCCCCGCTTCGGAGGCCTTTTCACGTTCCTTCAGCATGCGGCCGATCATCAGCTTGACCATCTGGTCGTGGTTGATGTCGCGCTTGCCTAGCGTGCCGGCCAGCATGCCGTCGCGCAGCACGACGACCCGGTCGGCGACGCGCTCGATCTCGTGCAGGCGGTGCGAAATGAAGATGACGCTGATGCCGTCGGCCTTCAGCGCCTTGATGACGTCGAGCAGCTTGTCGGTTTCGGCGAGCGGCAGGCTCGATGTCGGCTCGTCGAGGATGACCAGCCTGGCCTTGATCGACAGCGCCTTGGCGATCTCGACCATCTGCTGCTGCGCCAGCGACAGGTCCGCGACCTGTGTGTCGGCTGAGAAATTGGCGCCGACGCGCTTCAGCAGCGGCGCCACCATTTCGCGCAGTTTCGCGCGGTCGACCAGCCTCAGCGGCCCGGCGCGCAGCGGTTCGCGGCCGAAGAAGATGTTGGCGGCGACATCGAGGTTTTCGAACAGGTTGAGTTCCTGGTGGACGAAGGCGATGCCGGAACCAAGGCTGCCTTCGACCGTCAGGTCCTTATGGGCGGTGCCGTCGACGGTGATGGTGCCGGTATCCGGCGTGGTGACGCCGCCGAGGATCTTCATCAGCGTCGACTTGCCCGCGCCGTTCTCGCCGACCAGGCCGATGACCTCGCCCGGCCTGACCTCCATGGAAAACCCGTCGAGCGCCACGACGCCCGGATAGGTCTTGCGCACGTTCTCCAGGCTGAGGAACGGAGTGGTCGCCGCGATGGATGTGTCGGAATAATTCATCATGCCTGACAGCAGCCGGTGGGCCAAAACGGCCCGATCTGCAGACTGACGATCCCGGCAGGGTTCGTCAATGCGAACAGCCGGCTCAAGCGAGTTGAGCCGGCTGAACCGGGTGTAGTCTTAGTTTCCAGACATCGCCTTGAGATTGGCGGCATAGGCGTCGACGTCATCCTTGCCGATGATCTTGGTCGGGATGATGATCAGGCCGTTGGCCGGGATGCCCGATTTGTCGCCCTTGAGATAGGCGGCCATCAGCTTCATGCCCTGATAGGCCCATTCGAAGGGCTGCTGCACGACGGTGGCGGCAATGGTTCCTTCCTTGACGCCGCCCAGCGTGATCGGATCGTCATCGAAGCCGACGACGGTGATCGAGCCGAGCTTGCCGGCATCGCGCAGCGCCTCATAGATGCGTGGCGTGTTGTAGGAGTAGAAGCCGACCATGCAGGTGACGTCGGGGCTGGCGACAAGCGCGTCCTCGACATTCTTCTTGGCGCGCGCCTGGTCGATGTCGTCGCCGCGCACGTCGACGAGCTCGATCTTGGTGCCGGCGAGGCCATCCTTCATGCCCTGGATGCGCTCCTTGGCATTGTCGGCGCCGAGCAGGCCGACGAAGCCAAGGCATTTGCCGCCGTTCGGCATCGCCTTCTTGGCGATTTCAGCCGCCTGCTTGCCGGCGTCGACGTTGGACGAGCCGATATAGGCGACGCGCTTGGTCTGCGGAGCATCGCTGTCGGTGGTGAACAGCGCCGTTTGCGAAGCGATCTTGTTCAGGCCATCGGTCGAGGTCTTGGGATCCACGGCCGAGACCATGATGCCCTTGACGCCGGCGGTCACCAGATCGTCCATCAGCCGCTGCTGGATGGCGACCGAGGATTGTTCGGGATATTTGAGTTCGAGCGTGTAGTCGGGCAGTTCGCCCTGCGCCTTCTTGACGCCGGCTTCGGCCGCTTTCCAGAAATCGGAAGCGCCGTTGACGACGAAGGCCAGCGTCGGCTTGTCGTCGGCGCGCGCGATAGCCGTCGCCGTCAGGCCGACAGCCAGGACCGCGGCGGCCACGGATGCATTGCGTATCAAGGATTTCATGTTCAACCTCCCGTTTTGGTCAGTCGTAGGACTGACCGGACTAGCTCACTGGAATGTCTTGCTCACTGGATTGTCTTGCACACTGGAATTGCCGTTTGCGGCTTGGACGCCCCTCCTCCCCAAGGGTTCCCGGCACTGAGAAGACTGGCGTCGTTCCCAGCCACGGCCACGGACTTTAGACAACCATTCTTCATTCGTAAATAGTCCGATTTGTCTGACATATCAAATATGCGAGACAAAGTTGGCGGGGGCAAATACCGCTCGCCATCGGGCCATTCACAGACGCTCCCACCACACCTGGACCCGACCGGGCCGGATGCGATGGATTGACGGTACAGCGCATTCTTGTATTAGTAAACACTATTAGCAAGGACCGATTTGCCGACGTGTCGATCCCTTGGCCGCACGAGGCCGAAGCCGCACGATCTTGGGATTTTGCGACGCTTGAGCTTGCAGAGGGGATGAGGTCGCGAGGATGATAATAGTTATTAGTTCGGTCGATGTCCCCTTGGACTGGAGGCATCGCCTCATCTTGTCGGCCCGGCGGGCCGCGGCTAGACAGGCTGGAGATTTGGGGGCGGCATGAGCGAGACGATGGGCCGGGCCATTGGGAAGCGCCGCAAGGCGGCGGCAAAGCCCAAGGGCCGCGTCACCATGACCGACATTGCGCGCGCCGCCGGCTGCTCGCAGGCGACGGTCTCCTTCGTGCTCAACAATTCGCCGGGCATTCGCCTGTCGCAGCAGACCCGGGAGCGGGTGATCGAGGCGGCGCGGGCGCTCGGCTACAGCGCCCCCGCCTTTTCGGCGCTGAAGCAGCCGGTTGCAGCTTTCGAGGGCGCCGCCTTTGATGGACCCGCCTTTGATGGGCTCGACGGCGTGATCGGCTTTGCCGTCGACCAGCTCGCCACCAGCCCGGAGGCGGTCGTGGCCATCGAGGGCGCGCGGCAGGCCTCGTGGAATGCCGGCAACGTGCTTTTGGTGGCGCAGACCATGGGCGACGCCGTGATGGAGCCGCGCGCCATACAGGCGCTGACCAGGCGGGGCATTTCGGCGCTGATCTACATGACCATCTTCACCCGCGAGATCACGGCGCCGGACTTCCTCTATGGCCTCGACATCCCGGTCATCCTGCTCAACTGCTACACGTCGGACTATGCCTTCCCCGCCGTGGTGCCCTCCGAGATCGCCGGCGGCCAGAGCTCGACGCGGCACCTGATCGGTCACGGCCACCGCCGCATCGCCACCATCACGGGCGAACCCTGGATGCAGGCCGCGCAGGACCGGCTGAAAGGTTACCGCCGCGCGCTCGCCACCGCCGACATCCCGTTCGACCCCGAACTGGTGGTCGAGGGCGACTGGTCGGCCAGCGCCGGTTACGCCGCGACGGTGAAGCTCTTGGCCCTGAAGGACCGCCCGACCGCCATCTTCTGTCAGAACGACCGCACCGCGATCGGCTGCTACGAAGCGCTGAAGGAAGCCGGCCTGCACATTCCCGCCGACATTTCGGTCGTCGGCTACGACGACGAGGAAATCGCCCGGCATTTGTTCCCGCCGCTGACCACCTCGATCCTGCCGCATATGGCGATGGGCCAATGGGCGATCGAGCAGCTGGAAGCGCCGGCGCAGGTGGGCAGGGGGCGCTATCCCATCACCAAGCTGGAGTGCCCGCTGGTGGAGCGGGAGAGCGTGGCGACGTTCAAGGGCGCCGCATAAACGCCGGCCTTTTCTCCGTCCCACCGTGCTCCCCGCGCCTTGGCTTCATCCTGATTGCAGTCTAGCCTGCGCCCACAGCCAGGAGAGGGGCATATGACGTCGAGTTTCACCGTTCATGACGCATCCGGCTATGAGCAGCTCATGGGCCGCTGGAGCCGAAAGCTCGCGCCCAAATTCATCGATTTCGCCGGGCTCGCCCCCGGCGAACAGATCCTCGACGTCGGCTGCGGCACCGGCAGCCTGACCTTCGAGCTGGCGAAATCCGCCGGGCTCGCGGCGATCACGGCAATCGACTTTTCGCCTGTTTTCGTCGAGGCGGCAAAGCGGCGCAACACCGATCCGCGCATCGAGATCAAGCAGGCGGACGCCACCGCCTTGCCGTTCGCCGACAATGCGTTCGACCGCGCGCTGGCGCTGCTGGTGCTTCACTTCGTGCCGGAAGCCGGCAAGGCGGTTGCCGAGATGCGCCGGGTAACGCGGCCGGGCGGCGTGGTCGCGGCCGTGGTGTGGGACCATCTCGGCGGCATGGCGGGCATGCGCATGATGATCGACACGGTGGCCGCGCTCAGCGAAGGCGGCCGCCAGATGCGCAGCCGCTATTGCTTCCAGCCGATGATGCAGCCCGGTGAAATGAAACGGACCTTCGTGGAGCAGGGGCTGGCCGAAATGACCGAAACCGAGCTGATGATCCGCATGGATTACCAGGACTTCGCCGACTATTGGGCGCCGATATCGGCCGGCGAGGGCTCACTCGGCAAATACATGACCACGCTGGAGCCGGCCGAGCGGGTGCGCACCGAGGCTGCCGTACGCGATGCCTATCAGGCCGGGCGACCGGACGGGCCGAGGTCGTTCGCCAATGTCGCCTGGGCGTGCAGGGGCGTGGTGCCCTGACCGCCCATGCGGCGAAGCGCCTATAAAAACTGCGGTCAGGCCTGCCGAGCGACCAGATCGACATAGCGCTGCAGGTAGAGCGGCCAGCCCTGATCGCCGGCGACGGCATCGCGGACGCCTTCCCAGCCCTGGCCATGGCGCTCCAGGTTGCGATGCTCGATCTCGACGCGAGTGCGCTCAGCCGTTTCGGCTGTGAACCGCACCTCCCACTCGCTAGTCTTGGCCGGGTCGGTCTCGATGCGCCATTGCGGGCTGATGTCCCAGCTCAGGAGCACGCGGTTGGGCGGCTCGTAAGCCAGCACGCGCGCCCAGCGGCACTCGCTGCCGTCGACGCCGCGGTCATAGACGTGGCCGCCGACCCGAGGCTCGAACACCGTCTCGGCGATTTGGGCTGTAAGCAGATTGTGCTCTGGCGGTTTGAAACGGCCGAAATCCTCGGTGAAAACCTTGAAGGCGCGCGCGATCGGCGCCTCGACCACCACAGATTGTTTTACGGAGGCGATGGGGACTTGCGTGTTCATGGTCACTCCTCTGGTGGGGTCTCGACGGCCAGCTTGTAGGCCGCGAGCGTCTTGCTCCAGAACCGGTCGAGCCAGGCGCGCATCTGGCCAAGCCCGTGCGGATCGATGTGGTAGACGTTGCTGGCGCCCTTCGGCTCCGCGCGCACCAGCCGCGAATCCCGAAGCACCTTGAGATGCTGCGACACCGCGGACTGCGACACGCTGACCTGCCGCGTAACCTCCGCCACCGTGCGCGGCCGCTCCGCGATCAGCTCGAAAATCTGCCTTCGGGTCGGATCACCCAGGGCGGCAAGCTGTGCGCTATCAACAGTCATGACTTATGATTAGCGCAGACTGATGATTGAGTCAATGTCTGGCGGGCCCAGTGTGGCGGCGAGGAGATTTCTGCCGAGAGAGATCACGGGTCAGTCCGGGTGGAAGGAATTACGAAGGTCGAAATCCACCCGGGCATAAGGCTGGCCGCGCGGCTATCCCTTGCGTTCTTCAAGGCTGTTGCCGCCGTCGACCACCAGCAAGGCGCCGTTGATATAGCTGGCGCTCTCGGAGGCCAGGAACACGACCGCCGCCGCGACCTCATCGGGCCGGCCGGCGCGGCCCGGCGGCGCATGCAGGGCCGCTACCCGCTCCGCCTCGCTCGACGCGCCTGTCTCGATCCAGCCAGGCGCCACGGCATTGGCGGTGACGCCATGGCGCGCCACTTCCAGCGCCAATGTACGGGTCAGGCCGACCATCCCGGCCTTCGCCGCGGAATAGGCGGCGGTGCCCTGGTAGGAGACCAGCGGCCCGGTCACCGATGCGACATTGACGATGCGGCCATACCCCGCTTCGACCATCGCCGGCAGAAACGCCCTGGTGACGAGAAACGCGGTCTTCAGGCTGGTCTCGATGCCCTGGTCCCACTCGGCCTCGCTCATCGTCAGGAAGGTCCTGTCGACGGATGGCGAGGCCAGCGATCCCATGCCGGCATTGTTGACCAGGATATCGACAGCGCCGACCTCGGCCCGCAGCCGCTCCACCTCCGCGGCAATGGTGAGATCGGCGACCGCGGCCGTGGCATCGATGCCCTCGCCGCGAAGCTCGCCAGCGCGCTCCATCACCCGCGCGCTGGCGCCGGTCAGGAAAACCGCATGCCCGGCCCGGCCAAACCGGCGCGCAATGGCAAAGCCGATACCGTCAAGAGCGCCGGCGCCGGTAATCAGGACGCGCCTGGTTTTGGGGGTGGTTGTGGCCAAGTGAGGCTCCAAAGCCCGTTCGGGCCAAAGGTTACCGAAGTCTCCGGTATAAACCGTAACCCATGTGTCCGGGCCGTACACGAAAATCGTGGCGCACCGCGCCGAGCGATGATGACAACTACATCTCCTCCATAGCCCTCTAAAGCACTCCTTTTGGGAACCCTTCACGGGAAAAGTCTGGTATGAGAGGAAGGCGTCTCCCTCCGCGACCGAGCCACGGTCTGGGCCGCCTCCGTTCTGCAGCAAGGCCTCGCATACTTTCAAACTTGATAGGCGGCCTGCCCCTGGTGGCACTTGCTTGATCGGACACATCAGACTACGGAACATATACAGAACTAACACGGGGCAAACCCCGCATTGATACGGGGCTAATTCCATACTAATATGGTCCAATGCGCTATACCCAAAGCCAGATTCGTGAATTGCTATCCATTTCGGTGGATGCCTTTCGCACGTGGCGGGACGCAATTCCCGCACTGGCCCTACATAAAGGGCATGCCCCCAGCTTCACCCCGGGGGACGTTGTCGCCATGGCGATCGTCGCCGAACTCGTCAGGGATTTCGGTGTGCGCGTAGGGACGGTCGGCGACCGTTTTGATGAGTTGTTCAAGGAGTGCAGAGGGAGATCCTGGCTCTCGCTTGAAAATTGCGTCGCCTTGATCGACGCCGAGAGTTTTCGCTTGGTCGACGTAAACTTGGCTGGCCAGCGCTCTCCGGATGCTCCCACCCTCTACATTCCGTGCGCGCCGATCATTGCACGACTGCGCTCGGTACTCACGGCAACCGAAGTCGACCAAGTTCAGGGCCATCTTCAGTTCCCTCCAACCTCCGTGGCCATGCGGCCGGAACGGCGTGGGACGCGAGCATGACCACCTTAGCAACCACACTGGCGCCGGAGTGGAAGGATCGGCTGGGCCTCACGCATCGGCGCGCGCCTGAACTCTACGAGTCAGCTGAAGCCGTCAACGACGTACCCCATGCACCCGCCATTCGGGCCGCTCTCAGTGAGATGGGCGTGTCCGCTATCTTCTGTGTTCAAGGCGTCCCAACTGTCGCGATCCTTGAGGCCGATCACTACGACCGTGCCGCGGTAATCGACCTTCACGGCGCATTATGGAATCAAGGGCTAGCTAGCCTGCTGTTGGTCATTGCCGAAGATACGCTCAGAGCATTCTCGCTCGCTCGTACTCCGCTTAGCGACCCTGGCAACGCCTTCGAGACCCGCTGCCTCATTGAAAGTCTGAGTCTGACGGCCGAGGCGTTAAAATTCCAGAATCTCATCTACGGCGCGGAATCCGGCCGTCTCTGGAAGGACTACGGCGAATACTTCCCACCCAAGGAGCGTATCGATCAGGTTCTTCTTGATAATCTGAATGCATCTCACAGCCTCTTGCAGGCTGCGGAACTCGCCCCGGACGCGGCGCAGGCATTGCTCATCCAAGCGATGTTTATCGCATATCTTGAAGACCGTGAGATCGTAACTCCCGCCTATTTCGGGGCGGTGTCCGAAAAAAGTGCCGAGAGCTTCTCAGCCCTATTGGAAACGGGCGACGTTGATCTTTTCCGGGCTCTATTTCGAACCCTTCATGCCGATTTCAATGGCGACCTGTTCGTAGCACCTTGCTCTTTCGAGCCGAAAGGAGAGGTGCCAGAGGTTTCGCCTGCGCATCTTGCAGTCCTGGCCCGGTTCCGATCAGGGCGCGAGGAGATGGCACATTCGGGCCAGCAGCGCTTTTGGGGCTATGACTTCCGCTACATCCCAATCGAGCTGGTCAGCGCCGTCTATGATCGCTTTCTCGGTGAGCGTGAGGCCGAAAGGCGGGCGAATGGTGCTTACTACACCCCCATGTTCCTCGCCGACACGGTTGTTTCCCAAGCTTGGGAAATGCTGCCGGACGCGTTTCGGACAGCCGGGAGCTTTCTCGATCCTGCCTGTGGCTCGGGCGTCTTTCTCGTTCGCTCGTTCCAACGGCTGTGTGAGCATTGGCGCGCCAAGCACAAGACGCAGACGATCTCCTGGAAGACCTTGCTATCGCTGCTGAGCCAAATTCACGGCTGGGATCTCAATGGTGGCGCCGTTCGCGTGGCCGTTTTCTCGCTCTATGTCGCTTTGCTCGAAGAGGTGTCGCCGCGCGACATCCGCAAGCTCATCACCCGGGGAAAACTTCTTCCGGAACTTTGGGGTAAAACCCTTGTCTGCCGCGATTTTTTCGAAGTGCCCCCGGAGAGTACGCAGTACGAGGTCATTATCGGCAACCCGCCTTGGACTAGCCGCCGCGGTCCCGCGCGTTCGTCTGTGCAGTGGAGCAAAAAGACCGGCCATCCTATGCCGGGAGGCGAGGATGCCTGGGCATTCACCTGGAAAGCCCTCTCACATCTCGCCGATGGAGGACTGATCGCGTTTCTGTTGCCAGCGATAGGATTTTTGCACAACCACGCCCAGAATACCGTTGAAGCACGTGACGCGTTCTTCCGAAAATCCCGGGTCCGCCGTGTCATTAACTTCGCTGACCTTCGTTTTCAGCTTTTTGAGAAGGCTCATCGCCCCACCGCTTTGATCATCTATGGCAGCGCCAAGGCGGACGGTTTCCCATATCGGTTCGACTACTGGGCGCCGAAGGCCGATCTCAATCTCCGCATTAAGCGGGTCATCACGCTGAGCAGCGCCGACAAGGCCGCACTCGGGGTTGGCACGGTTCTGGATAATCCGCTGATCTTCAAACAGCGGCTCTGGATGCGTGAGCCAGATGCCAAGCTCTTTGGTTACCTCGGACGGCTCCCCAAACTAGGGGCCTTCGTCAACGATTACGGTAGCCTGAGCCGGCGCCGCGAAGAGCCAGGCGATCGATGGGTGATCGGGCAAGGCTATCAACCATTCAATGAGGACAGCGAGAGCGACGCGCCTCCTCTCGTGAGCGACTATGTCGGGCGTCTGCCCGACCTGCCGATTACAGCATATACGCGCTTGACTCAGGCGGCGGGGGGCTTGCAATCCGCCGCCTCATCGACAGTTCGTCGCCGCGGATTCGAAGCGGGCTTCAATGGTACGCGCATCCTTATCCCTCGCGGGGTGGAGACGTCGCAAAATCGCCTCAGAGCCGCCTACTGCGATGAACCGCTCACCTTTCAGGATATCTTGCAGGCAATCGTGGTGCCGGCTGGCCAGAGCGAGCGTGCAAAGGTTCTGACTGCAATCCTCAATAGCCGCATCGCGGTCTGGTACGCCTTTCACGGCACCGCTTCATTCGGGTCCGACCGTCCAGAGGTCAAGCAAGCCGACCTCCTGCGGTTGCCGTTCCCGTCACCTGCCGATGTCCCTGATGAAGATGCGGCCGCGCAGGCAGCTCTTGAGCTGATTGCGATTGTGGACGATGCACGCCAACGCTCCAACGAGCCCTTCTCGATGCAGGTCGACGAGAGCGAGATCCTTCGGAAGATCGACCGCCTCGCATACCAGTATTTTTGTCTGTCTCCCGATGAAGTCGCATTGATCGACGATACCGTCGAAGCGGTGCTGCCTGCGCTTCAACCTCATGAAGGCCACTTCCCCAAACTTTGGGGAGCGCCGAACGAAGCACAACGGTCGCAGTATGCGCGTACACTGGCGGCCAGCCTTGCGGACTGGTTCAGAGGCAAGAAGATCGATGCTCGGCTCGTCGCGCGCGGCGCCGACGTGGCGATACTTCGTCTGCATCTAGGTGGGCATGAAGACTATGCCGAGGATGCGACCGGCGAGCTTAGTGAGGTTCTCGGGCAACTGGCAGCGCATATCCACAGGCCGCTCGACGGCAATTTCCAGCTTATGCCGGATCTCAGAGTTTTCGTTGGCGACAGCCTGTACCTCATCAAGCCGATGCAGATGCGCTTCTGGCTGCGCTCCACGGCGCTCGCAGACGCCGATGGAATAGCGCTCGATCTCCAGCAAGCCGCCTCTGTACGGCATCGGCGGAGTGCTGATTGATGCTGATTGGCGATGTGGAGGGGTGGGTCGATAGCTTCGTTTCCTTTGATGATCGCTTCCTCGAGAGGATCGCCGTAGCTTTGCCTGCTTGTATGGCCGTTCTCCCGGAACAGCCCGGCGAAGATGACATCACCATCAACCTCGTCGATCGCCTGGCAATGGACGTCGTCGTGCGTAGGTTGTGCCATTGGGTCGAATACCAGTTCGAACCGTTTGGCCTTGCTCCTGACGGGTCAAAATACAGCAAAGGCATCATCGACATAGCCGTGCTGTTCGACTGGGAGCGGGAACGCTACCTGGCCTACGAGTGCAAGCGGCTTAACGTGATCCACGCTGGAAATCGTAGCTCCCTGGCGACCGCATACGTCACACAAGGCATGATGCGCTTCCTCACGGAGCAATATGCGGAAAATCTGCCCGTCGGCTGCATGCTTGGCTATGTGCTCGATGGGGACGTGAGCTTCGCCCAAGCGCGGCTTGCCGGCGCTATCGGTGGCCATACTCCTCTCGCACTCATTGACGGGCCTGCGCCGCTGACGGCAGTCGAAGCCATCGAACGCTTTCGCACGCGGCATGTCCGCCCAGCCGGCTCAGAAATCGAGCTTCGGCATGCATTGTTTTCGAGATCACCCGTGATCGAGCCAGTCGCTTAACAAACCGGTCGTTGGTGAGGACGCAGGCATAAAATCACGATGGATCAGGAAAACGATTTTCTCGCCTCGAAATATGTCGAGTACCGCAAGGCTTTCAACGAAACCAAGGCATTTACACCCTTCATGCCCTATGGTTGGTTCAAGCCGCCCCAAACAATCCGGCTGGATACGGAGTTCGGCCTCCAACAAATGGCTTATCGCGATCTCGCGGATGATGCTGCACGCGACCTCGCAAACGGGATCAATCACCTGATCGGCCTCACCATGCGCCTGGAAGCATGGGGCAACGTCATCGAAGGGCTTGATGTCCAGCAGACAAACCAATTGCTGCATGAGTTCGTGCAGGATCTGGCTTCAACGGCGCTACTCAGCCCATACACTCTCAAGGCCAGATTCTACTTTGCGATCGCGCATCTTTCCCATCAAGCGAACTGTGTTTCCCAAGGAAATGAATGGACGGATGACCTTGCAGCTCTTCCGGAGGATTGGGGCATCAAGGAAGAGGTGGCGGTCAGGACTGCAAAACCTTGGCGCTCCTGGAGGAAGCTGAACAGGGCACTCAACACCGTCGACATGGGCGACTACAAGACAGCCACGGATGATTTCCGGAGCAAGCACACCCACAGATTCACGCCACGGGTCGAGCTTGGACTATCCCAATCGATCAAGCGTCTTTGGCAAAAAGACGGAAACGCGCCGTCTTATGGAATCGGCGGCACGCCGCCACTCAAGCTGGACGCGGTTGTTCGAGAATTGAGAGCCCAATGCCTCCGCTTGTCAGCATGTTACGCAGAGTTTCAGAAGCTTGTCGCGGAGCAGAGCAAAGCATTGTTCGCGAATATCTACGGCCCGCGAGAGTGAAAATGCGTACAGGTTTCGTTCGGTGATATACTGGAGAGGAAGTTCGGCACGCTGTTTTTCAAGATCACCGATGATCGGATCAGACGCCTGATGAACCGCGCGCCGCGCGAGGACAAGCCCTTGGATAACAACCAAATTATCGAGAATGCGATCAGTAGACTCGCAAATACCATGAGAATTTACGGTGAAGCGTATATGCGCTTCGGTGCTCTGCTCAAGCTTGATCCCGAAGAAGCGATTGACAATATCGATCGATCTTTTGAAATGGTTCTTGAGAATTTTCATACACTCTATGATGTATCGAAGCATTTCTTTCCATACTTCGACCATGGAGACACGGCACTGGTGATTGCAGTGCGAAACGCGATCCATCACCGTGATCACCCGCTCTTTCGAAGCCTTCACCGGCGCCTGCATCTCGATAGGGGCGGAGTGGAACACTGGCTCGGCGCGTCCTTTTTGCTCGCAAGCCACCCAACACTTCACGGTGCTCCGATTTTGATGTCCCACCATGTGAGATTGGACGACCTAGACGCGCGTCTCGATCCTTCAACCGCATCGCCATATCTCGATACCTTTGTGAGTGGCGCGAAAGCCGCCACGCGATTTTCGTTGATCGATTCGCAGTTGGGACTTCCAGCGATCCGTAAATTTCGTTCTCAGCACCGATACCCTGACGACCAGACGTATCTCGATCTCGTGCCGATTTGCATCTCGGCTATCTGCAAGGTCTTCAAGGCAATGAACGCCGGGGGGATCGGTTTCAAAGATTCCGACGCTGGTACTTACCTAGTTCCCTTTACCACGGAAATTGCGATCGATCTTTCCCGTCAAGATTTGAAGAAATTGCGCTTGCGCGGATGGGGGCCGCTAGACCTCATCCCCGCTTCCATCGAAGACAATCTTTGAGCACACCGTCTTGTAAAGGGAAAGTCAAGCGCGTGATCAGCAGATGGAGATTTGGGCAAATATGAGCGACGACCATGGAGTTGCCGCGTAGTGGGGCATATTAAGCGTGGTGATGAAGGCTGTGACGATTCGAATTTTTCACCGCAAAACGCCGCCGATTCTACGCTTTTTCACACATACACTGTCTCCTGCTCTTGTCAGGGGCGCGGTCTCGGCGGCTAAAGCGCACTGTGGAGGGAAATCGGTGCCCTTCCCGAGAGATGGGTGACAGTTCATTCCGGATAGATGGGTTACACTTTCGGCCCTTTGCAAGGAGAGCA
>NZ_VFUI01000036.1:0-26498 GCF_006440535.1 Mesorhizobium sp. B2-5-13
TTGCTCTCCTTGCAAAGGGCCGAAAGTGTAACCCATCTATCCGGAATGAACTGTCACCCATCTCTCGGGAAGGGCACTTTTCCCGACCTTCCTTTTCGCCGAAGCTCCTACGCCTATGTTTTGCAAGGCGCTGAAATTGCTCATCTTTTCGCAAGAGAGGGCGCAGCCAGGCGCGTTTCGCGGAATTTCGGCGTATTTGGTCCAACGGAGCACAGGGGTGGTATTTTCGTTGGTATTGGACATCCTGTTGGCATCGAAACAGCCAAAGGGAGACCTTACGAATGGCCCTTTCTGATGTGAAATGCCGAAACGTTCGCCCGGCGGCGGCATCGCGCCGGACGGCAGCCGATGGATCTCCTCACGGCCGGCCTTCCTGCTACCGGTGCGCGTGCTCGGCAAACTGTTCCGCCGGCTGTTCCTGACCTGTCTGGTCGCGCTGCACGACGCTGGGCGGCTCGCCTTCTTCGGATCGATGGTGCGCCTCGCCGAGCGACGGGCATTCCTGCGCCACCTTGCTCCCGTCCGGGGGAAGCGCTGGCTGGTTTACGCCAAGGCGCCGTTCGCGGGACCGGAAGCGGTGCTCGCCTATCTGTCGCGCTACACGCACCGGGTCGCCATCTCGAACCGGCGCCTGGTCGCCTTCGACGAGAGCGTCGTCACCTTCCGCTACAAGGCCTATCGCCGCAACGGCGCCGACCGGCAGCAGGTCATGACGCTTGCCACTCACGAGTTCATTCGTCGGTTCCTGCTCCATGTCCTGCCGCGCGGCTTCCATCGCATCCGTCACTACGGCTTGCTCGCAGGCGGCTCTCGCAAGGACTGCCTCGCGCTCGCCCGCCAACTCCTGGACGTCGCCGCGCCGCCCGATGACAATAATCTCGACGATCCGGACAACTTCCGCCCGCCGTGCCCTTGCTGCGGCGGACGCATGATCGTCATCGAGACGTTCGAACGGTGGAGGCAACCGCGCGGACCGCCGGACGCAACGGCGACGAACCGGGAGAACGTCCCATGATCCGGCATGGCATGGTCGAGCCTTCAGCTGCAGGCGCTCAGCCGCCGGCGACGTATCCACGCGAGTCCATGGTGACTACCGTCGCCGAAAGGCGCGCGTCCGGACCTGCGCCGAGCCGGCAACATCGCGCGCAAGCGCAACAATGCGGCATGCCCGTATCAATCGCGGCGTCTCCCGGCGGCGGTCGCGCCATCGCCGACACCGGCCGCAGATCGAAATCCCCATAGCCATCGCCTGCGGCCCGCGGGTTCCTTCCTCGGGGACTTTCGTACGCCTGCCAGCGCCCGAAACTCTTCACGGAAGCGGATTGGCAGCTTCAGGCTGCGGCTCCTCAAGGGCGGACATTCAGGTTGCGCGGGCATCGTCGTGAGATGACCGATGCCGGAAGCGAGTTCCGCCCGTAAAGCCGGCTGATGAGATGGAAGAGCAACTGCCCGCCGGCTTGGGCGAAGAGCTCATCGAGCACCACGAAGCCGAGCCGGCCCGGCTTGCTAAGCACAAGGTTGCTCCGCGCAGTTTCTGTTGACGAGTCTCAGGCCCCTGTCAACGCACCATGGACGAGTGCGCGCAGCTCTTTGCGCACCGGAATGGCGCTCGAAGGCAGCAGTTGCGTGAATAGAATGACAACCACGTCGTCGACCGGGCTCACCCAGAAGAAGGTGCCTGCCGCCCCGCCCCAGCCATAGTCGCCCACTTGCGCCGAAATTTGCGCCTTAGCCGGATCGAGGACGACGGAGCCCAGCAGGCCGAACCCGACGCCGTCAAACTGGGTCTCGGCCCAAACTTCGGTTGCCATCGAGGCAAGATCTCCCGGTAGGTGATTGCGCGCCGCCAATCTCAAAGTGCGGGGACTGAGGATGCGTTCGCCGTTGAGTTCACCTCCAGCCCGCAGCATTTCGGCGAACCGCCAATAGTCGTCGATGGTTCCGACGAGCCCGCCTCCGCCGCAGAACGTATCAACCTTGCCTTGCCGCCACTCCGAAACCTCCGGCGCTTCGTGCAAAGCCATGCCGCCAGCCGTAGCCTCATAGAGCGGGGGGAAACGGCTGATCTCGGACTCCGGCACAGCGAAGCCGGTGTCGGTCATGCCGAGGGGCTCGAAGATGCGACTCGCGAAGAATTTGTCGAGCGTCGTTCCGGAAACGACTTCCACGACACGGCCGATGACATCGGACCCGGTGCTGTATTGCCATCTCGTGCCCGGCTCCCATTCCAGTGGCAGCTCGGCGATCCTGCGCACCATCTTGTCGAGCCCACCGTAGGCAAGGGCGAGGCCGAGTTTTTCCTTGGCATAAGCTTCACCGAGCAGTCGGGGGTTCGTAAAAAGGCTTAGGCCAGATGTGTGAGTCAGCAGATGGTGGATCGTCATCTTCGTTTTGATGGGCACCGTTTGGTCCAGCGACGTTGCGCCCGGTATCAGAAGTTGCCTATTTTTGAATTCCGGCAGGTAAGCTTCGACCGGATCGTCGAGATGCAGGCGCGCCTCCTCGTACAGCATCATCAGCGCGACGGCGGTGACAGGCTTGGTCATCGAGTAGATGCGGGCGATGAGGCCGCGCTGCCAAGACCGCTTGGCTTCGACGTCGGCGTGCCCGGCGCAGTCGAAAAAGGCGAGTTCTCCATGACGCGCGATGAGCACCGCACCTCCCGGCCAGCGCCCGGTGTCGGCATATCGCTGCATCCACCGCTTCAGTCGCGCCAGCCGCGCCTTGTCGAAGCCGAGGTCCGCAGGATCACGAACTGGTTCGCCACCAAATTGACTCATCGCGCAAATGTCCTGTCGCAGGCGAAGGCCCTTTGGACAATTCTGCGCTCTCCCCGCATTATTGCCAATAGTTGCCTGCTTGACCACCAGTGAAGCTGCAGACGACGCATGCGGCCGACCGGACACCGTCCGAGACCTCGTTGAGATGGCCACCACTGACGAGAGAAGCAGCAAACAAGGCTGGCTTCGACAATCACACCTACAGCAAAGCGTTGATGACCACCGCGCTACGCAGCACACCATGTCCTGGGATATCACCTAAGGTTTGCTTGCGCGTTTTACATCGATGGAATAGCCGGCCGATTCTGGTCAGCAACAATACGGTGGAATACCCACAGAATGGCTGGGCAAACCAGGAGTAGGACGGCGCCGAAGTCGAGCGCGGCGCTCGCGGAGCCGAGCGACGTGGAAAGCTTTCCGCCGATCGCGGATCCAACCGGGCTCCCGGCATAGAAGGTCGTATAGAATATTCCCATTCCGATCGCCCGCGTTTTTGGCCCGAGCACGCGCGCAGGAAGGCTCATGATCGCACCGGCGGGCAGGCCGCAAACGGTCCCGACGGCAATGACGACAGGAAGCACCTGGCCACTTCGCGACAGGAGAACCGTCAGCAGCGCAAAGCCAATGCAGCCTGCGACAATGATAGCTTCGCCGCGCTTGGTCAGATCAGCGAGGAAGCCTCCGAAGGGAACCGAAATCGCGGTGAGCCAGAGGACGATGCTGATCGTTAATCCGGCTGCAGCCATGGACCAGCCTCGCTCAACGAGCATCGTTGGGCCGAAACTGAAGATCATCACCAAACCGAGGTTGTAGAGACACCAGATCGAGCTAGCGGCAATCACCGCATAGACCGTTTCCGAGGTCACACTGCCTGGTTCGCCGTCAATGGAGACAGCCGCCTCCGGCGCGCGGTAGAAAAAAGCCATGAGAACGAGGCCAATCATGATCCACCCCGCGACGGCAAGATTGACGAGATGAAGCCCGAACCTTGTTGCAATCCATGGCAGGAGCATGAGCGAGATTGCGATGCCCACCGGCCACGAGTTGACAAAAATGGCCATGGCGGTTGCGATTTCGCGACCGGCAAACCAGTCGGCGACCATCTTGGTCATCAGGACGCTCAGGAGAATGCCGCCAGTGCCGGCAATCAGCCGACCTGCGATTTGCACACTCCAAGAGGCAGACGAGGTCATTAGCAATTCGCCTGCCAGCATCGCCAAGATTGCGGCGAGGACCGTCGCCTTGTCGCCGTAGCGGCGCCCGATAGCGCCGCCGGGGAAGGCGAGCAGGACGCCCGGCGCAAAGTAGATTCCGATAAGGATGCCGATATCAGCCAGGCTCGCACCGAGGCTCTGGCTAAGCTGCGGCGCTACGGCCCCTACACTGCCAAACTGGAAGGCGAAGGCGGCACGAGCGACGAATAGGATAGCAAGAATAGTCCAGCGGCTTGGCATCTGAATCTTCCCTTGGACTGACGATCGGCGCAGGATTTTCACCAAATGCGTCACGGCAGCCCTATCCATCACGTTTCAACGCTTGCAGATCATGTCGGCCAGCGGCCCAGGCAAGCGCCTCTTCGAGCCGGTCGTCCCCCCAAAACATTTCGCCATCCACTACGAACGCCGGGGAACCGAAAATGCCATAGCTGCGGGCCGCATCGGTTTCAGCCTTGAGCCGCTCATTGGCGCGGGCGCCGTCGGCCTTTGCAGTCACGTCGTCGACATCCTGACCGAGGGGAGCCAGCACATGCTGCAGATGGGCGCGGCTACCCAGTTCCATGCCTTCCAGGTACCACGCCCTGAAGCTTGCGACGGTGTAGGCCTCGCACCAGCCCTCTTCGGCCGCACCATCGCGACCCGGTTGGCCAGAAGGTCCGGATCGGTCGGCCAGATGGGAGCCCTGACGTAGGGGACGCCGTGCGTCGCCGCGCGCCGCTCCACATCGCGCCACATGTACTTCACCTTTGCCGCCTGGGTGCGGAGGGCAATGTTGTTCTCGGCCATCACGGTGCGGACATTGAAGGGACGCCATCGAACGGCAACGCCCGACTGTTTCGCCATAGCGTCAATGCGCATCACCGACAGATATGCGTAGCCGCTCCCGAAGAAATAGAAGAAGTCGATCTGCTTCATTCCCACCGTCTCCGCGGCCGCGCCAAGTCGGCAACAAACCTATTCCTCAGTCGGTGCTGTTAAGGCTGCACATGCGTATGAGCCATGACCCGTCGGCCTGTCGCTCGAAGACGTCGACCGACGTTCCGTTGCCGACCTCCAAGCCCTCGGTATACGTCGCCAGGCACCAAGCCAGGTCACCGGATCCGCCCGCATGTATCACTTCCATTTTCTTGTCGGTCGCCTCGCTGTGCCCGTTCGTCCAGGTTGTGTGGAGAGCTTCGATCGCGTCTCGGCCTCTAGCCGGAGGCGCGTAGGGCGAATGCAATTCAGCATCGGCCGTAAACATCGCGCCGCATGTTTTGGCGTCGCCGGCACGATAGGCAGCTACATAGGCATTACAGAAAACCTGCAGTTCCTCGTGGATCGACATCGGCGGCTCCCCGGGGGTGAGATTGCTATATTAGCGATTTCTTGGATATGCGACAATCCTCCCATGCTGGTCGGCCGCTGGCCATCGTCCCACCCAAAAGATGGTCTGCGGTCGAACTCTTCTTGCAAGCCTGGACGCATCGCTGACCCGAAGCCCGCGCCAAAAAAATGATCCAAATCGTTGTCCTAGTCGAGGCAAACGTCCTTCGTTCCAGGAGGACGTTCACACGTGTTGGGGTACGCCGAGCAGCATCTGTTGGTTGATCCCGGCCTGCGACGGATCGCCAATGAAGGTGCTGCCAAAGCCGTTACTGCTCGACGGGAAGCCCGAAGCCATGGTTCACCAGCATCGCGACCTAACCGTCATCGCGGTGGTCTGCACGGTGGGGGCGTCGGTCTCCGCTCTGGCAGTATGCCACCTCATACCGCGCGCATGTGTCCGCTTATGGGATGTCGTAAAGGCGGGCTCTACGTCTGAGTTGCGGAGCAAAGCTGCCGTTCGCGTCGTGGATAGCTTTCGGGTCAGACTCTCCCGCTCCCTACCGGTCTTTGTAGCACCGAGACAGGCCCATCACGCCCGACACTGTAGAAAATATCGCATGCTCTCCGAGTGGGGGGGAAAGGCGGTAGCGCTCTGGCGACTCGATCCCCCGCATCGAATGGCATGACCGGGGACCATCTGGGCCAGAGGGCAATGCTACAATCAAGTCCTTATGACGCGATCCCTGGTTGCTGTCATATCGCATGCGCCTGTTGCAGGCGCGTTCGCGTGTCGGCGCTTAGGCTTTCTTGTCGCCATTGGGATTTGGCGCCGGCGCCTCTCGCACGTCTCGCGGTGGCGGATCGATGTGCTCAAGCTCTGACGGTGCTTCCTTGTCCGGCCGACTGACGGGTGGCTGCGGGCCGGGCTTCGGCTGCGGTTCTTTGATCTTGGCTGGCATATCCGGTTAACTGGAATCCACAGGCTCTTGTTCCCTGATGCCTTAAAAGAACCCGATGCCTTAAAGGACCTGGAGACCGAAGCCGCCAAAAGCGTGTCACGGTGAAACAAACAGATCACAGTTTGCGATAGTCGGGATGAATGGTGCCCCGAAGAGCGTTCTAACTTTAGTTCGCCGGGTGCTCACATGAACCCCGAGCACCCAAAATCAAACGCTTTTGGGAGAACGACCATGAAACATCTCCTCATTCCGGTGATGGCAGGCTTGCTCATAGGTTCCACCAGCATGGCTTTGGCCACCAATGTCCACACGGTGACGGGCACAACAGGTCAGCCCAGCCAAGAAATCGGAACTGCTCAAACAGGAAGTGCGACCCCCGGCCACGCCAGCTCTGCTCCGGGCTCAGCCTTCAACCCGGATGGGAATGCCGGAACACATTACGCCGGCACCCAGCCACAAAACTCGAAAAATCCGAAGAGCGTATCTCAATACGACGCGGCCGGCTTCCAGCAGTCCCATAATCATTAGGTGACAGCACGGTCCGCGAAACAACAGGCCCGGCCGCAGAGGCAGCCGGGCCGGCGCATTCGCCAGTCGACGCCACACTTGTTGGCGTGGACAAGGCGCCGGGAAACTCGTCAGCAGCACGTTTCGTGCTCACGTAAATCTATTTACCTGCCGGTCATAGCAGGCGCGGCGCTGGTGAAGGCAGTTTTCCAACCCTCTGATTTCGGAATTTATCGGGACTAGGCTTCCGCCGGCGTGCCCGCCCTGTCACAAAGATCGATTGACGGAACGACTTTGCTCCCACCGGGCTTCTGTCGGATTCAATTTGCTTGGCGCCCCACAATCCCTAGGGCAAACTCCCTGCCGGGGCTGCAGGAGGTGAAATGAGAGCACGCGCAGCAACGCTGGGGGATCTCGAGGACGTCTTCCATGGCCTGTCCAAGCGGATGTCGGACGAGTACGCGGCGGCTGGCAAGGACAGCAAGATCGCCTACGACAATCTGATGATGAATTTGAAAGAGGGCCGGGCGCACGCGCTTGTCGAGGGCGAGAAGGCCGTGGCGATCATCGCCTGGCATGAAAACAGCGACGCCGCCGACACGCTGTTTGCCGCGCAGGAGGATTTCTTCCGCGGCTCGACCGTCCGTTTCTGCAAGCGGCATATCAGGCATATCCAAGCGCTCGCCGGCAACCTTCCCATCCACTCGCGCAGCTGGCTCAAGGGGCCCGATGTCGCCAGATGGTTCGGCATTATCGGCTATGTCGAACGCGGCCAGGAGAACGGCGCCAAGCTGTTCGAACTGCCGCCGGCCCACGCCAGCTAAGGAACCCCGGCTGGCGGCAGGTGTTCCTCCTTGCCGCTGAGCATACCTCGCCATCGCCCGCGCAAATTCGTCGATGCGGTCACCTCTTCGGCTCCAAGCGCCTCGGTGGCCTTGCGAATTGCACTCTCGGCCGCCTTGGACTGCCTCAGCAAGCGGCTTGCACTAGGCGACGATTGGCGAGATGTTACTGAGGGCAACCGGGACCAAACCGGCAGGCCGAGATCGATATGGCTGCTGGAAATGTCGCGAGCCTCCTTCGCCGTTCTTACCTTTGTTGTCTTGCTGGCGCCGGTAGAGGCAAGCGAGCGCATGTCCCATCTGCTTGACCGCTCCAACCTGCCGATCTCCTATCTTCGCGAATCGGATATTGTGACCGCATACACGACCGCAATGGCGCGCTTCCGTCTGCGGTTCGCAGGACGTGCCGGCGAAACCAATCATGCGGTCTCTCTCGAACCATTGCTTTTGCGGGCGGAATTCCGTGCGCGGACCTGGCGGTCGGCGGACGGCAGCTTGTTGCAAGGCTTCGCCGGCAAGGGCGGCTTCCGATTGACCCTCGGTAACTGCCTAGCGCGCATCTGCGCTGCCAGCGAATGCAGCGATGCCGGTTGGCCGGTATACGCCTGCAGCGACGGACGCAAGCGCAAGATGTCCGTCACGGATTTTGTGACGGCAAGCTTCGATGGCGTGCCCTATTGTCGATTGAGCGCCTCCCCTTCACAGGAATGAGGGCGCGAGGTGCCCACCATCATACCGAGGCAGGCGTGCAGCAAGGGCGGTGTTCCTTTCCCGCACCGCGACGCCTTCCCAGTCAACAATTGCCCGCCTCACGCCCAGCGCCGCGGCTCCCCGCCGCGGTCGCGCAGGACGTTGCGGCGCTGAAATTGACGCGCGGCATCATCTTTTTCCCGCGAACATAGTCCAAATAGAATAGGATGGTGGCGCGCCATCCAAACGCGGACACGTTGTTGCATTCGACCCACGCGGCCGGAAAAATCGGTGACAAGCGCCGCCGGAACGTGTTGAAGGTGACAGTCGACACAGAGAGGGATGTGCGATCGGGTTGCACTCGGCAAGTGTTGATGGTTTGTTGCCGGTCTGCGGAGAACGAGTGATGCGAGAATCGATCGGTCAAGACGAATATGGGTCGGCGAACCCTTTCGATCCGGACGACCTGCCCAATCTGAATGCGATCGGACCGGGGATCGGCAGTAACGACTTCGAGAAATACGCGGTCGCCGTGATCATCGTGTTCGGCGCCCTGATCATCGGCGGGCTTATGGCAGCGTCGATGACTTTCGGCCATCGCAACGGCTTCCTCTTCGCGCTGGGCGGCGCCACGTCGGCCTGGATATCGGGTAACGCGCTGCTGCTCGACCGGCCACGCATCTATGCGCTGTTCGTCGGCATCGCTGCCCTGATGCTGATTGCATCGACCGTCACGCTGGTGACCTGACGGCTCCTGCCGGGCCATGAGGCGGAGGCCGGTCCCGAAAGGCGGAATCCGGCCTCGTCAGGCAAGGAACAGGTTTGCGGCCTGTCAATATCCAAGCGCTTCGCCCGATGCCGCGCGGCTGTCGATTGCGCCATTGTAGCGCGCGCCGCCGCCCTTCTTGATTTCCGCCAGGCTCTTGCCGCCGACCAGGATTCCGGCCGCCTGCCCCCAGCTCTGGTCAGCGAGATCGAGGTGATAGCCCATGCCGGCCAGCAGCCTTTCGGTGTCGGGCGAAAGGCCGAACGGCTCGATATAGACGGTGTCGGGCAGCCATTGGTGATGAATGCGCGGCGCATCGATCGCCTCCTGGATGTTCATGCCGTGGTCGATGACGTTGACGATCGCTTCCAGCGTGATGGTGATGATGCGCGAGCCGCCGGGGCTGCCGATGACCATGAACGGCTTGCCGTCCCTGGCCACGACTGTCGGGCTCATCGAGGACAGCGGCGTCTTCTTCGGCTGGATAGCGTTGGCTTCGCCCTGGACGAGGCCATAGAGGTTTGGCACGCCGGGTTTCTGGGTGAAGTCGTCCATCTCGTTGTTGAGCAGGATGCCGGTGCCGTCCGCCACTACGCCGGCGCCGAACGAGCCGTTCAACGTGTAGGTGACCGCGACCGCGTTGCCGTCCTTGTCGATAATCGAATAATGCGTCGTCTCCTTCGATTCGCCAAAACCCTTCGGCATCAGGTCCTGCGACACACCGGCCCGGAACGGATCGATCTTGTCGCGGATGTCCTTGGCATAGGCTTTATCCAGCAGGTTGGAGATCGGGTTGTCGACGAAATCGGGATCGCCGAGCGCCGAGTTGCGGTCGACATAGGCGTGGCGCATCGCCTCGACCATGACATGCACCGTTTCGGCCGAGCCGGCGCCGAGATAGGACAGCGGGTAGCCTTCCAGCACGTTGAGGATTTCGCAGATGATGACGCCGCCTGAGCTCGGCGGCGGCGACGAGATGATCTCGTAGCCACGATAGGAGCAGGTGACGGGCTTCAGCTCGCGCACCGCATAGTGTTCGAAATCACCCTTGGCCAGGATACCGCCCCTGGCGCCGCTCGCCTTGACGATGGCGTCAGCGATGGCGCCTTTGTAGAAGGCATCGGGACCTCTCTCGGAAATGGCTGAGAGCGACGCGGCAAGGTCGGGCTGAACCAGCTTCTCGCCGATGCCGTAGGGCTTGCCACCGGGTTTGAGGAAGGCGGCGGCCGCCGCTGGGTCCCTCGCCAACCTTTCAGCGCCGCCGGCGAATGAGGCTGCATCGCCCTGGTTGAGGATGAACCCGTCCTTGGCATAGTTGATCGCCGGCGCCATCAGATCCTGCCTGGACAAGGTGCCGTATTTCTGGCGCGCCATCTCGAAACCGGCGACGGAACCCGGTACGCCGACCGCGAGGTAGCCGTCGAGGCTGGCGCCCTTCACCGGGTTGCCATCCTTATCGAGATACATGGTCTTGGTCGCGGCAAGCGGCGCCCGCTCACGAAAATCAAGGAAGGTCGATTTGCCGTCCTTGAAGCGGATGGTCATGAAGCCGCCGCCACCGATATTGCCGGCGTTGGGGTAGACCACGGCCAAGGCATAGCCGACAGCGACAGCCGCATCGACGGCATTGCCGCCCTTTCTCAGAACCTCGACGCCAATTTCGGAAGCCAGATGCTGGGCCGTGACGACCATGCCGTTCTCGCCCTTGGCCGGTGCTGGTGACGCCGCGAAGGCCGATGGCGAAAAGGCGAAAGTGATGGAAAGGCTGAGGGCGATCAGCGTCCGGCGGGTGAGGTGCATGGCGGGTTCTCCAGGTGGTGCTTGCTAAGAAGAGCTACTTGGAGCGATCGAGTCCATCTTCAATGAAGACATTCACGGGTTGGTGACTGCCCGCCTGTGGGGAGATACAGGGCGCGAGGGATCGCCAACCTTCAGACGTTCATCCAGGTTTGATTGTGAGGCAGCTCAATCAGCTGAGACATCGGCGGGACAGCACCCCCCTCTGTCCTGCCGGACATCTTCCCCGCAAGGGGGGAGATCGGCTCTACCTCAAACGATCCCGCCGGAGCCGCCTGCGACGGCTGGCCGTTCGGCCGCGACCTTGGCGCGGTAGCCCGCTGCCCGGTAAGCGGCGACCGGATCGATGGCGCCACCGGTCTTCAGCCGCGCCATGGCAAGGATCGGCTCGACATCGGTGCGGTAAGCCGCCTTCAGCATCTGCGTCGCCATCAGCGCGTCATTGCCGTCCTGAAAACCTTCAAGCGCCCTGCGGTCGACCAGCAGCGCCTGCGCATAGGCGCGCTGCACCTCGACCGCCGACAGCATCAGGCTTTCGATCGGATCGGTGACGTTGTGGCTCTGGTCGAGCATATGGGCGGGATCAAAGCCTTCGGCGCCGGAAAGCTCGGCATCGACCAGTTCGTTGAAGACGAGGAACAGCCGGTAGGGATCGATCGAGCCGGCATCGAGATCGTCGTCGCCATATTTCGAATCGTTGAAGTGGAAGCCGCCGAGTTTTTTGAACTGGATCAGCCGCGACACGATCATCTCGATGTTGACGTTGGGCGCATGGTGGCCGAGGTCGACGAGGCAGAACGCCTTTTCACCCAATTCCTTGGCGATGATGTAGTTGGTGCCCCAGTCCTGCACGACGGTGGAATAGAAGGCCGGCTCGTACATCTTGTGCTCGGTGAACAGCTTCCAGTCGGCCGGCAGGCCGGCGTAGACTTGCCTCATGGCATCGAGATAGCGCTCGAAGGCTTTGGCGAAATTGACCTGGCCGGGGAAATTCGAGCCGTCGCCAATCCACACCGTCAATGCCCTAGAGCCCAGCGTCTTGCCGATCTCTATGCATTCGAGATTGTGCTCGACCGCCTGCCGGCGCGTACCGGCATCGGAATGCGACAGCGAACCGAATTTATAGGAGAGCTTCTGATCCTTCGTGTCCGAGAAGGTGTTGGAATTCATGGCATCGAAACCGAGACCGAAGCGGGAAGCCGCCTGCTTCAGCCGGTTCGGATCGGCCTTGTCCCACGGGATGTGCAGGGAGACGGTCGGGGTCGCCTGCGTCAACTGCTTGACGACGGCGCAATCCTCGATCTTGTCGAAGATGTCGCGTGGCTCGCCAGCGCCCGGGAAGCGGGCGAAGCGGGTGCCGCCGGTGCCGACGCCCCAGGAGGGGATCGCGACGGCGAATTTCTCGACCTTGTCCCTGATCGCATTGATGGCAATGCCGCGCCGGTCGAGGCGTTCGCCGAGCGAGGCGTAGTCGCGCTCGAGGTGGGCCTTGCGCGCGGCATTGCTCTTATCGACGATGTCGGCGGAGATGATGGATTCGGACACTGCTGTTCCTCCCAGAATGCATTCGGTGAGCGCTGCCCCTCATCCGGCCCTTCGGACCACCTTCTCCCCGTATAGTGACGGGAGAAGGGAAGCGCTTCGAGGTTAGCTCAGCGCGTAAAGCTCTGTGCGTTGCCGGCGTCGACGTTGATGATGTTGCCGGTCGACTTGGCCGACATGTCGGAGGCCAGGAAATAGATCGCTTCGGCGATGTCTTCCGGGAAGACGGAGCGCTTCAGCATCGAGCGCGAGCGGTAGTGCTCTTCGAGATCGTCGGTCGACATCTTGTAGGCGGCGGCGCGTTGTTCCTTCCACTCGCCGGTCCAGATCTTCGAGCCACGCAACACGGCGTCCGGGTTGACGACATTGACCCTGACCTGCGCTTCCGCGCCTTCCATCGCGAGACAGCGGGCGAGATGGATTTCGGCGGCCTTGGCGGTGCAATAGGCGGCGGCATTGGGTGACGCGGCAAGGCCGTTCTTGGAGGCGACGAAGACGACATTGCCGCCGATCTTCTGTACCCGGAACAGCCGGAACGCTTCCCGCGAGACCAGGAAATAGCCGGTCGACAGGATATCCATGTTCTTGTTCCATAGCGCCAGCGTCGTCTCCTCGATCGGCGCCGAGGACGCAAGCCCAGCATTGGAGACCAGAATGTCGATGCCGCCGAACTCGACCGCGGTCTCGGCGAAGCCGGCGATGACCTGATCCTCCGAGGTGACGTTGATGAGGACCGCCCGGACGAAATCCATGCCAAAGACCTTGGCCAGTTCCTCATTGGCGCTGGCGAGCGCCGCCTCGTCTATATCGGCCAGCACCACGCAGGCGCCTTCGCGCAGCAGGCGGTTGGCCGTAGCCCGGCCGATGCCGCCGGCGCCGCCGGTGACCAGCGCGATCTGGCCGGCGAGAGACTTCGGCTTCGGCATGCGCTGCAGCTTCAGGTCCTCGAGCAGCCAGTACTCGATGTCGAAAGCCTCCTGCGCGGGCAGGCCGACATAGGACGAGACGGTGGACGCGCCGCGCATGACGTTAATGGCATTGACGTAGAATTCGCCCGAGATGCGTGCGGTCGCCTTGTCGCCGGCGAAGGTGAACATGCCGACACCGGGCATCAGATAGACCACCGCATTGGGATCGCGGATGGCGGGCGAATCCGCATGCTTGCAGCTGTCGTAGTAGGCTTGGTAGCCGACACGATATTCGGCAATGTCGTCGGCGAGGCGCGCGATGACGGCATCAACGTCAGGCTTTGCCGGGTCGAATTCGATGACCAGCGGGCGGATCTTGGTGCGCAGGAAATGATCCGGGCACGAGGTGCCGAGTGCGGCCAGCGGGCGCAAATTTTTCGAGTTGACGAATTCGAGCACGGCGGCCGAATCGTCGAAATGGCCGAGCTTGTGGCTCTTTTCCGAGATCAGGCCACGGATTCTCGGCATCAGCTTGGCGGCAATGGCACGGCGGTCAGCGGCGTCGAGCGACTTCACCACCTCACCACCGAAAATCGCCACGCCTTCGGAGCGGCGCTCGAACCATTCGATCGCCTGGTTGATCACCGAGATCGTCGTCTCGTAGCATTCCTTGGGGGTGTCGCCCCAGGTGAACAGGCCGTGGCTTTCGAGGATGACGCCCTTGGCGGTTGGGTGTTCGAGGCAGAATTTCTCCAGCCACAGGCCAAGCTCGAAGCCCGGCCGTTTCCATGGCAGCCAGCCAATGACCTCGCCGAAGATCTCCTTGGTCAGCGCCCTGGAATCTTTCGCGGCGGCGATGGCGATGATGGCATCGGGATGCATGTGGTCGACGAAGGGCTTCGGCACGTAGGCGTGCAGCGGCGTGTCGATCGAGGCCGCGCGTGGATTGAGGTTGAAGGTGCAGTGGGGCAGATAACCCACCATCTCGTCCTCATGCTCGACGCCGCGGTAAAGCCCCTTCAGCGCCCGCAACTTGTCCATGTAGAGGGTGGCGAAGCCGTCCAGCTTGATCGAGGCGCTGTCGCCGCCCGAGCCCTTGACCCAAAGCACCTCGACATTCTCGCCGGTGAGCGGATCCTTCTGCCAGATCTTCGAGGAGGTATTGCCGCCGCCATAGTTGGTGACGCGCTTGTCGGAGCCGAGCGTGTTCGAGCGATAGACCAGAAGCTCTGGCTCGCTCATCCCCTGTGCCTTCGCATCATCCCACAGATTGGCGAGGCGCGAGCCGGAGCGCTTGTCGAGCATAGGTAATCCTCCCTTGGAGCGCGGACGATGCGCTCCTTTTTCGCCCAGGAATGTCTACGCAAGAGGCGAGCTTGTCAATCACAAACGATCAACATCAATCATATTGCACTGCACAATGAAATTATATGATCGGAAATGATTGACACTGCTCGTTTTGGGTGCCTAGATGCTGAGGCAGGGAGGAACCATGCACGAAAAAGAGCGCCACAGGATCATTCTGTCCGCCGTCCAGGAAAAACCTGTGGTCACGGTGCAGGAGATGGTCGACCTGACGGAATCCTCCGAGGCGACGATCCGGCGCGACATCGCTGCTCTCCATGTCCAGAAACGCCTGCGCCGGGTGCGCGGCGGCGCCGAGGCGATCTCGCCGCCGCAGTTCATCGGGCTGGCGGGCCGCCCCTTCTCCGTCAACGAAACGCTCAACGCCGCGCAGAAGCGGGCGATCGCACGCGAAGCGGTCGAGTTGTGCAAGGATGGCGAGCCGATCATCATCAATGGCGGCACCACCACCTTCCAGATGGTGCATTTCCTGACCGGCCTCCGCATGCCGATCTTCACCAATTCGTTCCCGATCGCCGAGCACCTGCTCAAGCACTCCAAGAACACGGTCATGCTGTCGGGCGGCACCATCTATCGCGAGCAGAACATCATCCTGTCGCCGTTCGACAATGACGTGACGCGCAACTTCTATGCACGCCGCATGTTCATGGGCGCTCAAGGACTGGGACCGCTCGGCCTGATGGAAGGCGATCCGCTGCTGATCCAGGCGGAGCAGAAGCTGATAGACCAGGCCGACGAGTTGGTGGTGCTGGTCGATTCCTCGAAATTCCGCAAACGCTCCAGCCTGATCCTGTGCGGTCTTTCGCGCATCGCCACCGTCATCACCGATGACGGCATCGAAGACCGCGAGGCAAAGATGCTGGAAACCGCGGGGGTGACGCTGATCGTCGCCCGCAAGTCGACAAAGGAAGAATCTTCGCTGCAGGCCTGAGACACCCTCACGCCGCAGCGGCGATGGAAATGCAACGCTCAAGGGAGGAAAAACGATGAGCTTTCTGAAGAAATTGATGGTGACGGCGGCCTTCTCGGCCGCCATGTTCGTGAATGCCGCCTACGCTGAAAATGTCAAGATCGCGCTGGTGGTGAAGTCGCTCGGCAACGGCTTCTTCGATGCCGCCAACAAAGGCGCGCAAGAGGCGGCCAAGGAACTCGGCGACGTCGACATCATCTACACCGGCCCGACCAAGGCGACCGCCGAGGCGCAGATCGAAGTGGTCAATTCGCTGATCGCGCAGAAGGTCAACGCCATCGCGATTTCCGCCAATGATGCCGACGCGTTGGTGCCGGTGCTGAAGAAGGCCATGGAGCGCGGCATCACCGTTATCTCCTGGGATTCGGGCGTCGCCAAGGAAGGCCGCCAGCTTCACCTCAATCCGTCCGACACCGGCCTGATCGGCGAGACCATCATCAAGCTGGCCGCCGACTATCTGCCGGAAGGCGGCGATGTCGCCATCCTGTCGGCCTCCTCGACCGCGACCAACCAGAATTCCTGGATCGAAGCGGCCAAGAAGGTGCTGCCGGAGAAGTTCCCCAAGATCAAGCTGGTCGCCACCGTCTATGGCGATGACGACTCGGCCAAGAGCACCGATGAGGCCAAGGGCCTCTTGAAGTCCTATCCGAACCTGAAGGCGATCATCGCGCCGACCACCGTCGGCGTCGTCGCCGCCGCCCAGGTCGTCACCGACGAGAACCTGATCGGCAAGGTCAACGTCACCGGTCTGGCGCTGCCGTCGGAGTTCAAGAAGTTCATCGACAATGGCGCCAGCCAGGCCGTTGCGCTGTGGAACCCGATCGACCTCGGTTACTCCGCTGTCTACCTCGCCCATGACCTGGCGGTGAACAAGGAAGAGGCCAAGCCGGGTGCGACGCTGTCGATCGGCCGCGTCGGCAAGGTGACGCTCGACGACACCAATTCGGCCGCGATGGCTCCGCCCTTCCAGTTCGACAAGAGCAACATCGAGAAGTTCTCCAAGATCTATTGATCCTGGCGCCCTTCAATGACGCGGCGGGGCTTTGGTCCCGCCGCGACTTCAAACGGACCTAGTTTCGGGGCTTGATACGGATATGGACACGACAGCCCAACGCAGCGAGACAAAGGAGCGGCCTGCAGCCTCGGCTCCACGCCTGACGCTGTCCGGCATCTCCAAGAGCTTTCCCGGCGTGCGGGCGCTGCACAATGTCAGCCTGTCGCTCTATCCAGGCCAGGTGACCGCGCTGATCGGTGAAAACGGCGCCGGCAAGTCGACGCTGGTCAAGATCATGACCGGCATCTACCAGCCCGACGCAGGGATCATCAGCATTGACGGCCAGACCGTCACGCTGCCCAGCGCGCACGCCGCCTTCGGCCACGGCGTCACCGCCATCCATCAGGAGACGGTTCTGTTCGACGATCTGAGCGTCGCCGAAAACATTTTCCTCGGCCATGCGCCGCGCAGCCGCTTCGGCACCATCGACTGGCGCACGATGCGTAAGAATGCGCGGGAAGTGCTCGACACGATGCATGCCGGCCATATCGACGCCGATGCGCGGCTCAGGGATCTCGGCATCGCCAACAAGCATCTCGTCGCGGTCGCGCGCGCCATGTCGATCGATTCTCAGATCGTCATCATGGACGAGCCGACCGCCGCCCTTTCGACGAAGGAGATCGAGGAGCTGTTCCTGCTCATCGAGTTCCTCAAGGAACAGGGCAAGGCGATCCTGTTCATCAGCCACAAGTTCGACGAGATCTATCGCATCGCCGACCGCTACACCGTATTCCGCGACGGCGAGATGGTCGGCGAAGGCCTGATCAGGGATGCCGGCCAGAGCCAGATCGTGCGCATGATGGTGGGCCGCGCGGTCGACCATATCTTTCCGCAGCGCAAGGCCGAGATCGGCGCGCCGGTGCTCTCCGTTTCCGGCCTGTCGCACCCGACCGAATTCAACGACATCGGCTTCGAGCTGCACAAGGGCGAGATCCTCGGCTTCTACGGCCTGGTCGGTGCCGGGCGCAGCGAGGTCATGCAGGCGATTTCAGGCATCACGCGCACCAGCAGCGGCACGATCACGCTGGAAGGCAAGGCGATCGCGCCGAAATCGGCGGCGGATTCGATCGAGGCCGGCATCGTCTACGTGCCGGAGGAACGCGGCAAGCAGGGCGTGGTGATCGGCCTGCCGATCTTCCAGAATGTTTCTCTCCCTTCGCTCGCCCGCACCTCCAAATCCGGCATGCTTCGGCTGGCGGAGGAATTTTCGCTGGCCCGTTCCTTTACAGAGAGGCTTGACCTCAGGGCCTCCTCGCTCAGCCAGGATGTCGGAACGCTTTCGGGGGGAAACCAGCAGAAGGTGGTCATCGCCAAATGGCTGGCGACGACACCCAAGGTAATCATCCTGGACGAGCCGACCAAGGGCATCGACATCGGCTCCAAGGCCGCCGTGCACGGCTTCATGGCGGAGCTTGTGGCGCAGGGCCTGTCGGTGATCATGGTGTCGTCCGAACTGCCCGAAATCCTCGGCATGTCCGACCGCGTCGTCGTCATGCGCGAGGGTCTCGTCGCGGCGGTCTACGACAACAAGGGACTGGACGCCGAGACGCTGGTCAGGACGGCAGCGGGGATCGCGGCATGAAAGCATTCCTCAAATACCGCGAAATCTGGCTGCTCGCGGCCATCGTCGTGCTGATCGGGCTGATCTCAACGCGTTTTCCGGCCTTTGCCGATGCAGGCAACCTGCGCCAGGTGTTCAACGACACCTCGATCCTGATGATACTGGCGCTCGGCCAGATGGTCGTTATCCTGACCCGCTCCATCGACCTGTCGATGGCCTCCAATCTGTGCTTCACCGGCATGGTGGTGGCGATGCTGAACGCCGCCCATCCGGCAATCCCGATCCCGCTGCTGATCGTCATCGCGCTCGCCGTCGGGCTGATGCTCGGCGCCATCAACGGCCTGCTGGTGTGGCGGTTGAACATCCCCTCGATCGTGGTGACGCTGGGCACGCTGACCATCTATCGCGGCGCTACTTTCGTCCTGTCCGGCGGCGCCTGGGTCAATGCCGACAAGATGAGCCCGGACTTCATCGGTTTCCAGCGCGCTGCTTTCCTCGGCATTCCCGTGCTGTCCTTGATCGCCATACTGGTCATCGGACTGTTCTTCGTGCTGATGACACGCACCGCGCTCGGCCGCTCGATCTATGCCATCGGCGTCAATCCGACGGCGTCGGTCTATACTGGCATCGATGTCGGGCGCACGAAATTTATCGTCTTCTGCATCTCCGGCATGATCGGTGGCCTCTGCGGTTATCTCTGGATTTCGCGCTACGTCATTGCCTCGGTCGAGGTCGCCAACGGCTATGAGTTGAACATCATCGCCGCTTGCGTCATCGGCGGCATCTCGATCGCCGGCGGCATCGGTTCGGTCGGGGGTGCCGTGCTCGGTGCGCTGTTCCTCGGCATCATCTCCAACGCGTTGCCGGTCATCAACATCTCGCCCTTCTGGCAGATGGCGATTTCGGGCAGCGCCATCATCCTGGCCGTCGTGCTCAACGCGCGCGGCGAACGCCAGCAGGGCCGCATCATCCTCAAGAAAGTGGAAGCGGCATGATCGACGTCCCCGCCCCTCGCCACATTCCCGACCGGCTCGACAAGCCGCTCTCTTCGGCGATCTTTTCCTGGGAAGCGCTGCTGGTCGTGGTGGCTATCGCCATCTTTGCCATCAACAGTTTCGCCTCACCCTATTTCCTCGACCCCTATTCGCTCTCCGATCTCACCTTCAACTTCACCGAAAAGGGTCTGATCGCCTTTGCAATGGCATTGCTGATCATCTCCGGCGAGATCGATCTGTCGGTGGCCGCCATCATCGCGCTGGCATCGACCATGATGGGCATGGCGGTGCAGGCCGGCGCCGGCACGCCAGTGCTTGTCTTGATCGGCATCGTCGTCGGCCTCGGCTGCGGCGCCTTCAACGGGCTGCTGGTCACGCGCCTCGGCCTGCCTTCCATCGTCGTCACCATCGGCACGATGAGCCTGTTTCGCGGCATCGCCTTCATCATCCTCGGCGACCAGGCCTACAAGGGCTATCCTGAAAGCTTCGCCTTCTTCGGCCAGGGTTACGTCTGGTGGGTGGTGTCGTTCGAACTGGTGCTCTTCCTCATCGCGGCTGTCGTCTACTGGTTCATGCTCCACCGCACGAGTTTCGGCCGTCGTGTCTTCGCCATCGGCAACAATCCGGTCGCGGCACAGTTTTCCGGCGTGCGCGTCGGCCGCATAAAATTCATCCTGTTTTGCCTGACCGGCCTGATGTCGGGCATCGCCTCGGTGCTGATCACCTCGCGGCTCGGCTCGACACGGCCGTCCATCGCCCAAGGTTATGAGCTCGAAGTCATCACCATGGTGGTGTTGGGCGGCGTCAGCATCCTTGGCGGCGCCGGCAGCATTCTGGGCGTCGTGCTCGCCGCCTTCATCATGGGGCTGGTGACCTTCGGCCTCGGCCTGCTCAACGTGCCCGGCATCGTCATGTCGATCTTCATAGGCCTGCTCTTGATCATCGTCATTGCGCTGCCGATCGTCTGGCGGCGGCTGCGCGGGAGACGCCTGGCCTGATGCCCGAGAAGTACGCATTCAAGATGATGCTCAAGCCCGGCATGAAGGCCGAGTACAAGAAGCGCCACGATGAAATCTGGCCGGCGCTGGTCGCGTTGCTCAAGCAGGCCGGCGTCTCCGATTATTCGATCCATCTCGACGAAGAGATCAATATCCTGTTTGGGGTGCTGTGGCGGCGCGATGGTCACGGCATGGACGATCTGCCGAAGCATCCGGTGATGCAGCGCTGGTGGGCTGAAATGGCCGACATCATGGAGACCAAGCCGGACAATGAACCGGTGGCGGTGCCCCTGGAAATAATGTTCCATATGGAATGAGCGCGATCCGCAACGTCGCCGTGATCGATATCGGCAAGACCAACGCCAAGGTGGCGCTGGTCGATCTCGCCACATTGAGCGAGGTAGCGCTGCGCCGCAGGGCGAATGCGCCGGTGCGACAGGCGCCCTATCCGCATCACGATGTCGAAGCGCTGTGGGTTTTCATCCTCGACAGCCTTGCGGCGCTCAACCGCGAACAGCGCATCGACGCCATTTCGATCACCACCCATGGCGCGACCGGCGTGCTGGTCGATGCCTCCGGCGAACTCGTGCTGCCTGTTCTCGACTATGAATTCGACGGGCCCGACGAGCTTGCGGAAGGCTATGGTGCGATCCGCCCGCCCTTCTCCGAGACCGGCACGCCGCGCCTGCCGCTCGGCCTCAATCTCGGCGCGCAATTCTTTTGGCAGCAGCAAAGCTTCCCGACGGAGTTCGCCAGGGCCGCCGCGATGCTGATGTACCCGCAATACTGGGCGCTGCGCCTGACCGGTATCGTCGCCAACGAGGTCACCTCGCTCGGCTGCCACACCGATCTGTGGAACCCCTGGACGGGGGATTTTTCGGCGCTGGTCGACCGCTTGGGCTGGCGCGACCTGATGGCGCCCGTGCGGCCGGCCAGCGACCGTCTTGGCTCGATCCTGCCCGAGCTTGCGGAGCGGACCGGGCTCGACCCACAAACGCCGGTCTTTTGCGGCCTGCACGATTCCAACGCCTCCCTGCTGCCGCATCTCCTGTCCGATGCGCCGCCCTTCTCGGTGGTCTCGACCGGCACCTGGGTGGTATCGATGGCGGTCGGCGGCAAGGCGGTCGCGCTCGATCCAGCAAGGGATACGCTGGTCAATGTCAATGCCCTCGGCAACCCCGTGCCCTCGGCGCGGTTCATGGGCGGCCGCGAATTCTCGCTGCTGACCGAAGGCTCGGCGCAGAACTGGAACGACAGCGATGTCACCGCGGTGCTGGCGCGCAAGACATTGCTTTTGCCTTCTATCCAGCAAGGCTCGGGGCCGTTTCCGCATCACACCGCCGCATGGCGCAAGGGCGAGGCCATCCCTCCCGGCCAGCGCTTTGCCGCGATCTCCTTCTACCTGGCGCTGATGACCGCCACTTGCCTCGACCTGATCGGCGGCGATGGCCCGACGACAGTCGAGGGACCTTTCGCGCGCAACCAATTGTTCACGCGGATGCTTGCCGCCAGGACCGGCCGCGCGGTCATTGCATCGGAAGCCGCTACCGGCACCAGCATCGGGGCCGCCCTGCTGGCATCGGACCAGGGTGCCGCGCATGGCAAGGGCCAGACACAAGAGCCGCCGGCCGATCCGGCCTGGGCGGAGTATGCGCGCGCGTGGCGAGCGGCCGTCGAGGCTATTGGCTGATCAGAGGATCCGCTTGCCGAAGGCCGACATGACGAAGTTGATGGTATCGGTGCCGATCCTGGGCTCCAGATCGGCACTCAAACCGGAGACATTCATCGACAGCAGTCCGCCGGAAAGCGCGATCGCCTCCATCGCCTGATGCGTCTCGCGCACGGTGAGGCCGCCGGAACCAGCCGCCCAGCCGGCGAATTCGGTCACATCAGGCGAGTAGCTGACGTGAAATCCTTGCGTGCCCGAGGTGGCGATGCGGATCGCCTCGTGCATCAGGTCGCGCATGCCCATGGCGTCGATGTCGGTCATGGTGAAGGCCGAGACGCGCGAATCCTTCAGCACCCGCACTTCGGCCGGGTCGGCATGGCGCAGTCCGATGATGACAACGTTTTCCGGCGACAGCTGCGGCTGCAGCGCGCCGGCCTTGTGGTCGAGGCCAAGCGAGCGCGCCAGTACCGACACTTCCGGCAGGTCGATGCCGTCCTCGTCCTCGGGCATCAGCGCGGCGATGGAATCGATCCAGATCAGGCCGAAGGAGTGCGTCGCGCCCGCCGTCGCCGTCAGCGCCTTGTGAGCGATACGACGATCGGCGCCTGCAGTCAGACGGATCAGTCCGGAGGGCGGCCGATCGATATCGGCCAGTTCGACGACATCGAAATTCATCGCCTCCAGCCGGGCGCCGGTTCCCTCCCGGGCGAGGATGCGGGCCGCTTCCGCTTCGGCCGAAATCGACACCATCTTGCGGCCGGAGAAATCCGCGACATCGTGCATTGGTGCTTTTTCGACATATTCCGAGGTCATTGCCAAAAGCATGGCGCCATAGCTCATGCGGAAGGCGACGCGATCGCCAACGGCGAGCGGCGGATCGGCGTCCTGGGCATCGAGCAGCAGATGGTCACTGGAGGCGCCGAGCACCCTTATCCCTTTGCCGATCGGGCTCAGCCCTTCGACCAGCACATCCTCCCGGCCGATATTGGCGATGGCGCGCAACCTGTCGCCTTCGTCGGGGAAGACAGGCTGGTTGCCGAAGGCGTCGTAACCGGAGGTGCCGATCGGCCGTGACGGCTTGAGCTTGACCTCGATGACGTCGCTGGTCAGCCGGCAGGCATCGGGCTCGAGTTCGGCCCATGGCACGTCACGGAAGGTTTCCACACCACCCTGCAGGATCGCCTCGCCGACGCGCAGATTGTTGATACCGGCCGGCAATTTGCCTTCGAGCAGCAGCGGCAGGGACGACGAGGCGCCGCCGGAGATGAAGTCCAGGCTTTTCCCGGACAGCCGCTCGGTCTTGTAGGCATGGGCGACGAGCTGGCCGAGATTTTCCTCCGTCGGCATGATGGCGCCGAAGCAGCCGAGATTGGTGCCGATGCCGGCGATGCGTACGCCCTTCATGTCGAGGATCTGCTCGACCGTGGGGATGAGGTCGTTCGGCCAGATGCCTTCCCGGAGGTCGCCGAGATCGATCATCAGCATGATGTCGTGGACGCGGCCCATGCGCTCGGCGATGCGCGAGATCTCGCGGATGATCGTTAGCTCCGACTGCAGGCTGACGTCGACGGTGCGCACCACCTCCTCGACGCGCGCCATCGGCGGGCCGCGCAACAGCATGATGGGCGCGCTGATACCGCTGTCGCGCAGCCGGCGGATGTTTTCGAAACGCGACTCGGCGATCCCGGAGACGCCGCCGCGCAGCATGGCGCGCGCCACCTGCGGCATGCCGCAGGTGCCCTTGGTGACGCCGAAAACCTTGATGCCCGAAAGCGCGCAGCGCTCGACGATCGTACGTGCATTGCGCTCGATGCGGCCAAGGTCGATGGCGACTTGCGGTCCGGACATTTTATCCCCTGTAGACCAATCCCTGCGGGTCGATCTCCGGCTTGCGGCCGGCGACGAGGTCGGCGAGGAATTTTCCCGAGCCACAGGCCATTGTCCAGCCGACATGGCCGTGGCCGGTGTCGAGGTAAAGGTTGCGGTATTTCGCCTGGCCGATGACCGGCACCGAGTTTGGCATCATTGGCCGCAAACCTGCCCACAGCTCCGCCTTCTTCTCGTCGAAGGCACCGGGGAACAGGTCCTTGCCGGTCCTGAACATGGTGGCAAAGTCGCTGGGCTTGTGGGTGCGGTCGAAGCCGGTGAATTCGGCGGTGGAAGCCAACCGCAAGCGATTGCCGAGGCGCGAATAGGCCATCAGCTGATCCTCGTCGGCACCGCCCATGGTCGGGCCCTTGCTCTCGTCCTCCAGCGGAATCGTTGCCGTATAGCCCTTCACCGGATAGACTGGCAGGTCGATGCCGTAGCGCCGGCCGAGCAAACCGCTCTCCGGCCCCATCGAGATGACCACTGCGTCGCCGACGATCGGTCCGGCCGAGGTCATCACGCCCCGCACCCGGTCGCCCTCGATATCGAGGCCCTCGACCGTCGTGCCGTAAAGAAAGGTCACGCTGAGCTTTTCGGCGGCGTAGGCGGCCAAATTTTCCACGAACTGCCGGGAATCGCCGGTCTGGTCGATCGGCGAGTAGACGCCTCCGACGATCTTTTCCTTCACCCCGGCAAGACCTGGTTCAAGCTCGACCAGCCGGTCCCGGCCGACGATCTCGATCGGCAGGCCATGCTCGGCCAGATAGCGATAGTTGTCGGTACCGGCGTCGAGACTGTGCTGCGAGCGGAAGAAGTAGAGGATGCCCTTCTTGCGCTCGTCGTAATGGATGCCGGTATCGGCTGAAATGGCATTGATGCAGTCCCGCGAATAGAGCGCCAGCCGCAGCTTGACCTGGCTGTTGGCGCGCAGGCGGGTCACCGTGCACTGGCGCAGGAAGCGCAGGCTCCAGGCGAGAAAATAGGGATCGAAGCGCAGCCGCACCTTGATGCCGAGATCATGATTGTAGAGCCCGCGCAGGAACGTCTTAAGTGCCGCCGGCGAGGCCCAGGCGGTGGCATCCCCCGGAGACACCAGCCCGGCATTCGACTGGCTGGTGCCCCGCGCCGGCGCCGGATGGCGCTCGATCACGGTGACCTCGTGACCGTCGGCGGCCAGGTAATAGGCGGCCGCCGTACCGACGACGCCGGCTCCAAGCACCGTTATCTTCATGCCATCCCCCAAAGCTCTCGCGGCACGGCGCCTCCACGCCGTATCGCGAATGCTTGCATAGCGCGTCGCCGCGCACCTTGCGAGCCCTTGGGGCTTGTGAGCCCCTGGGAAAGCGCGCTCAGCTCCGCGCGGAGTTCTTGCTGGTCAGGATGCGCTCCCAGGCCAGCGCGTCGTTGACGATCTGGTCGAGATCGTCGCGCTGCGGGGTCCAGCCGAGTTCGGACCGCGCGAGATCGGAATTGGCAACCACCGCCGCGGCATCGCCGGGACGCCGGTCGCCCATCCTGACCTCGAAGTCATGGCCAAAGGCGCGGCGCACGCTGTCGATGACCTCGAGCACCGAATAGCCATGGCTATAGCCGCAATTGGCGACGAGGCTGGCGCCGCCGGCGCGTAGCCGTTGCAGCGCAAGGCGATGCGCGGCGGCCAGATCGCTGACATGGATATAGTCGCGCATGCAGGTGCCATCCGGCGTCGGATAATCGGTGCCGAAGACCTGCATGAACGGGCGCTTGCCTAGCGCGGTCTCGCAGGCGACCTTGATCAGATGGGTGGCGCCCGGCGTCGACTGGCCGGTGCGGCCCTTCGGGTCGGCCCCGGCGACGTTGAAATAGCGTAGCGCCGTGTAGCGGATGTCGTGCGCAAGGCCTGCATCGCGCAGCATCCATTCGCTCATCAGCTTAGACAGGCCATAGGGCGATTCCGGCGCCAGGCTGGCATCCTCGCGCACCGGTTCCAGTCCGGCGCCGCCATAGACGGCGGCTGTCGAGGAGAAGATGAAATTCGGCACACCTTCGCGCACCGCGGTTTCGATCAGCGTGCGTGTCTTCGAGGTGTTGTTCTCATAGTAGGCGAGCGGGTCGGCGACCGATTCCGGGACGACGATGGAACCGGCGAAATGGATGATCGCGTCGACCTTGTTCTCCCGGATGATCGAGCCGACCAGTTCCTTGTCGGCGACATCGCCGACGACCAGCCTTGCCTCCGGCGCCACCGCCCATTCGAAGCCGGTGGAAAGCCGGTCGAGAACGACCACGCTTTCGCCCGCATCCAGCAATTCCCAGACCATATGGCTGCCGATATAGCCTGCGCCACCTGTCACCAAAACCGTCATCCGCATCCTCGCTTACCCTAGATTTATCGGAAACTGTCTCAACAACCGCCTTACTGGAAAGTCTGCCGTCTGCCCATTAAAACCCGATGTAACCAGCGTTCACTTGATGTGGCATCATGCGGAAACAAAAGTGAACCAAAGAGCGTGCCACGGATTGGGAATAGGCCACGATCCGCCGTCGTTAGGAACAGGTCCGGGGCGTGGCATTTTGACCAAATCGGCCCGGTGGACGACCAAAAGGCCAATGATTATGATCCCGCCCAAAATTGGGAAGTCGAGATGAATTACCAGCGTTTCTTCGAGGAGGCGATCGACCAGCTCCATGCCGAGCGTCGCTACCGCGTCTTCGCCGACCT